>CAMCHA010000161.1 GCA_945874515.1 Asaia bogorensis | reverse complement strand
TCATTGCCCGCATCCCGCGCGGACGCCTCGGCAAGGCCGAGGATATCGCCCGCGGCGTGGTCTTCCTGACCGCCGATGATGCAGATTTCGTCACCGGGTCCACGCTGTCCATCAATGGCGGGCAGCATATGTATTGATGCGGGTGGGCGCCAGAGCATGTCCGTTTCGCATCCGCTCCCCGGACATGCTCTGGGTTTTTTATTTGGTCGCATTTTCCGAGTCGCCAAGCGTTACCACTTGGCTTGAAAATGCTTCTGCCCCCCTTTCCCAAAGCCGGCGCCATGGCATGCTTGCCCTTTGAAGAAGGGGAACTGCCATGGGCTACGCGATACTTGCTTTCGATGGTGCCGATAAAACCCGCCGCGCCGCGGCGATGGACCGCCACAGGGCGGTGATCAGCCGCTGGGCGGAAGATGGGCGGATGCCCTTCGGCACGCCGCTTTTCACCGCCGCATGGGAGCCTTCCGGGTCGCTGATGATCCTGGATGTGCCGGATATGGCCGGCGTTCAGGCTTATCTCTCGGAAGAACCCTTTTCGGTGGAGGGTGTTTGGGGGGATATCCGCATCCTGCCCTTCCGTATCGCCACGCTACCCTATCAGCGCCTGCCCAAGCCCGGCGATCCGGTGACTTCCACCCGCACCCACACCGTCTCCATTGCCTTTGATGGCACGGATGCCGAGGCACCCGCCCGCCGGCAAGCGGCGCGGGAGGCGCATATCGCGCGCATGCAGCCCATGGCAGCCGATGGCACGTTGGCGATTGGTGGCGCCATTCTGGATGAAACAGGCCAGCACATGATCGGTTCCATCACCGTCACGCGCCATGCAAGCGATGAAGCCGCCCGCGCATGGATGGCCGAAGACCCCTATGTTAAGGGCCGCGTTTGGCAGGACATTACGCTGCATGCCACACGCTTGGCGGCGCTGCCCTATCGGCCCTTGCCCGGGGGTGCCTGATGGCGCTGTCTGAAAATGCTCGGTTTGATCGCATTTCCCGAGCCACCAAGTGTTTCCACTTGGCTTGAAAATGCTCGGTTTGATCGCATTTCCCGAGCCGCCAAGTGTGTCCACTTGGCTTAAAAATGCTCAAAAAAAACCCCGGGGTCGCCCCCGGGGTTTCTGATCAGAAGCCGAAACTTTAGATCAATCGTTGTTGCGCTGACCCATGAAGGAAAGCAGCAGCTGGAACAGGTTCACGAAGTTCAGGTACAGGCCAAGCGCATCCATCACGCTCCGCTTGCCGGCTTCATCCGTGCCCTCCGCATAGGCGAATTGCAGGTAATCCGCCTTGATGCGCTGCGTGTCATAAGCCGTCAGGCCAACGAACACGACCACACCGATCACACTGATCGCAAAGGCCAGCGCCGAAGACGCCAGGAAGATATTGACCAGACCCGCGATCATGATGCCAATCAGGCCCATGATCATAAAGCTGCCAAAGCGCGTCAGATCCGCCTTGGTGGTGTAGCCATACAGGCTCACCGCCGCGAACATGGAAGCCGTCACGAAGAAAGTGGTCGCGATGGACTGGCCCGTGTACCGCAGGAAGATGTTCGAAAGGCTCGCACCCATACAGGCGGCGAATGCCCAGAACAGTGCCTGTGTCGCAGGGCGCGAGAGCTTATTGATACCAAAGGACAGCACTAGGATGAAGGCGAGCGGCGAGAGCATCGCGGCCCAGCCCAGAATGGTAGGCTCCAGGATGCGCGCGCCATTGGCAGCGCGGGCGACGGACCAGAAGAGCGACCTGATCTCATCCGAATTGCCGATCACATAGGCAACAATGCCCGTGACCAGCAGGCCGGAAGCCATCCAGTTGAAGACGCGGAGCATATATGCCCGCAGCCCGGCATCAATCGCCGCGGCATCGGCTGCGACGGGGCGACCCCAGCCGGTCGTGTAACGCGTGTCGGGACCAGAGGCCATGACGAAACAGACTCCTAATTGGTGGGGATGATTCCCCTTGAGTGGATAATATGGAGATTTCGTAATCCAAATCAATAGGGGGGCGCCCGCGGATCGGCGGGCGCCCCCCTATATTTTTAGCGTTCCGCCGGCTCCACACGGATGGCCATGGCTTCGGCGATGGCGACATCCACCTGATCACCCGGCTTCAGGGTCCTCAGGAATGCCTGCATTTCCGGGGTGCGCACGGCGACCGTGCGTTCCACACGCGACGGGCCAACGAAGCTTACCCTATTATTGGCGGCATCCACGGAAGTGATGCTCACCCGGGCACGTGTAGCGGCAACGGTGCCGGCGCCGGGGCGTTGGCCTGGGGCGGCACGGACACCGCCGACGGCGGATTCGGGTTCAAGCGTGGAACCCGGGGCGGCCATGCGGACGGCAATGGCTTCCTCATATTGGACTCGCACGCGATCACCGCGGCGGATCTGCGCGAAATTCTGCACTTCGGGGCCAAGCTGCAAGGTTTGCGGCCTGTTATCCGGGCCGCGCACCACAACGGTCCGGGTGCGGGCATCCACCCGGTCAACCGCCGCCACCATTTCGCGGGCATTGGAGACCACCACCGGTGCTGCCGGTTCGGGTGTTGGCGTGGCGCAGCCGATCAGCGCCAAAAGCGGCAGGGCAAGAATGGCGCCTTCGCGTAGGCGCCCTGAGATGGTTGCGAACATCATGTGGCTTTCCTTCCTCTCGGCCAATTGTCAAATGGCCATGGATTAACGATCACTCAATAAACCAAAGTCTCTCGGTCGGCTACTGCCTTCAGGCAGCGCCTTCCTGCCAATAGCCCTGATGCGGCACCGCGCCTTCAGCTTCAAGGCAGGGGCCGACTACCGCCACCTTTTCCGCCGCGCTGTCCAGAACCGCCCGGCAAGAAAGGGATAACCCCGCCGTATGGGGCTGCGCATTGCGCAAATGCAGAATCGCACCGGCGGAAAGCCCGTAAACCGCGCGCCCGACCCCTGTGTAGAAAATCGCTGCCGAACACATGGCGCAGGGCTCGCCCGAGGAATAAATCGTGGCATTCCGCAGCACATCGCGCGGCAGTCCGGCGCGCAACACATCATGCAGCGCATTCATTTCCGAATGCGCGAGCGTCCCGCCGCCGCCCTTGCCCTGGGTGGAACCAGCCTCCGCCAGCACCTGGCCCTTTGCATCGGCAATCACCGCAGCGAAAGGGCGATCGCCGCGCGCGCGGGCCTCACCGGCCAGCGCAAAGGCGCGGCGCAGCAGCGTGGCATCGAGCGGAGAGAGATTGTCATCCTCGGCCATGGCGGGATTCCTATTCATTGCGGAGCAAGGGTGCGGCCTTGGCACGAAGCGCGAAGGCGGTGCCGGCGTAACCGAAGCCAAGCGTAATGGCCATGCAGGCCAATACCGTCAGCGCCAAAGTGCCCGGCAGAAAGACCCAATCCGCGCGCATCACAAAGCGCACCACACCCCAGGCCGCGGCTGTGCCGGCTGCCGCCGCAAGCAAACCCGCCGTCAGCCCCAGCAGCCCGAATTCCACCAGGAAGCTCGCGCGAATTTGCGCGCGTGTCGCGCCGATGGTCTTCAGCACCACCGCATCCCTGATGCGCCGCCTTTGCCCCGCCGCAACCGCGCCTGCCAGCACCAGCAAGCCCGCCACCAGCGTAATCCCCGCCACCGCGGAAAGTGCCAGACCGATGCGTTCCAGCAGCCCCACCACCTGGTCCAAGGCATCGCGCACGCGAATGCCCGTCACATTAGGGAAGCGATCCGTCAGCAGCTGCAGCAGCGCCGCTTCCTGCGCCACATCATTACGCATGGTCGCGATATGCGTATGCGGCGCGGCAGAGAGCAAACCGGGTGAGGCCACCAGCACGTAATTGATGCCAAGCCCGCGCCAGGCAATTTCCCGCAGGCTCGCGATTTTCAGCGTGATGTCGCGCCCCAGCACATTCACCGTGATGCTATCGCCAACACCAATGCCCCAACCTTTGGCGAGTTGCGCATCGAAGGAAACCAAGGGCGGGCCGGCATAATCCGCTGGCCACCAGGCACCAGCAACCAGCTTGGCGCCTTCCGGCGGGGTCGCTGAATAGGTCAGGCCACGATCGCCGCGCAAGGCCCAGGCAGTCTCAGGCGTTGCATTCACCTGTTCCGCCGGCACGCCATTCACCGCGACAATGCGCGCGCGCAAATTGGGCACGCTGCGGATTTCCGTCACACCTGGTTGCGCGCGGGCCAGCGCCTCAAACGCCGTCACCTGATCGGATTGGATATCAATGAAGTAAAAATTCGGCGCGGCGGCGGGCATTTCCTCGGCCAATTGCCGGCGTAGATTGCCTTCAATCAACGCAATGGCGGAAAGCACCGTAAGCCCCACGCCCAGAGAGACGAGCATGAGCGGTGTCGGCGCGCCGGGGCGATGCAGATTGGCAAGGCCCAAGCGCAAAGCCGGGCGCCGTGCATGCGGCAGACGCCGGGCGATTGCCATCAGCGCCGCCGCGCCAAACCGGAAGATCAGCAATGTGCCAATCACGCCCACAATGAAGCCCCCGGCAAAGCGCGGGTTTTCCGCCGTGCCAATCACCAGCGCGGAAAGTGCTGCTGCCGCCACCAGAATCGCGGCCAGAATACCAAGGCTCGGTCTGCCTGAACTCGGCGCCACCACATCGCGAAACAAAGCCGCACCCGGAATGCTGCCCGCGCGACCAAGCGGCCACAGCGTGAAAGCAAGCGCGGTCAGCAAGCCATAAAGCGCGGCCATGGCGAGTGGCACCGGATAAGGCAGGATGCGCGGCGCCACCGGCAAAATGGAAGCGAGTGCCGCTGCCCCCGCCCAGGTCAGCCCAAAGCCAATCACCAAGCCAAGCACAATGCCCAGCAACGCCAGCGCCATCACCTGCATCAGATAGGTCGTGAAAATCAGCGATGGCGGCGCGCCAAGGCAACGGAGCGTTGCGATAGTGCGCGCGCGTTGCTCCAGCCAGGCCGATACGCCGGTTGCAATACCAATCCCGCCGACCAGCAGCGCTGTCAGGCTTGCCAGCGTCAGGAAAAACGCCGCGCGATCCAGAAAGCGATTGACGCCGGGTGCGGCAACATCGGCGCTGCGAATGCGCCAACCGCTTTCGGGAAAATCCCGGCGCAGATCGGCGATAAGGCGCTTGCTATCCATACCCACCGGCAAAGCCAGGCGATATTCATAAGTGACCAGACTGCCGGGCAGAATGAGCCGCGTCGCGTCCAGCGAAGCCAGCGCAATCATGGCGCGTGGCCCGAGAAGGGAGGGGCTCGCGACCTTATCCGGTTCCTGCGCGATGGTGGCGCGTAGCGTGAACCGCGCTTCACCGATGCGGAGCATGGCACCTGGCGCCACGCCAAGCCTTTCGGCAATGAAGGGATCAACCAGGATATCGCCAGCGCCAAGCGCTACAGGCGGCTGCACTTCAAGCGTGCCATAAAGCGGATAGGCGCCATCTACCGCCTTCAATTCCACCAGCATGCGCTGGCCTGAATCCGCCACCGCCATGGCGCGCAACGTCACCACTTCCGAAACCCGCGCCCCGCGTGCCGCAAGCCAAGCGCGTGGCGCTTCTTCCAAAGGCCGATAGGGGGAAGCGATTTCAACATCCCCGCCCAAAATCCGCGCGCCATCTGCGGCAAGCCCGGCATCCACGCCGGCGCGCAAAGTGCCCACCGCCGTAATCGCCGCCACACCAAGCGCCAGACACGCCAGCACAATGCGCAAGCCCCGCAAGCCGCCGCGCAATTCGCGCCGCGCGATCCGAAACGCGAGCGACAGATTGCTCACGCTGCCACCATCTGATCGGACACGATAAGCCCATCTTCAATGCGCAATTGCCGCGGGCAACGCGCTGCCAGCGCGGGATCATGCGTAATCAGCAATAGCGTGGTGCCAAGCCGCGCGCGCAAATCAAACAGCAGCGCCATCACTTCCTCGCCCTTGGCGCGATCCAGATTGCCGGTGGGTTCATCCGCCAGCAGCAGGCGCGGTTCCGCCACGAAGGCACGCGCCAAAGCCACGCGCTGCTGCTCACCCCCTGAAAGCTGCGCCGGGTAATGGCCCAAACGATGGCCAAGCCCCACGGCGCGCAAGGCTTCCGCCGCGCGGTCAAAGGCGTCGCGCACGCCGGCGAATTCCAAGGGCACGGCGACGTTTTCAAGCGCCGTCATGGTCGGGATCAAGTGAAAGGCTTGGAACACAATGCCAAGCCTTTCGCGACGAAAACGCGCCAGCGCATCTTCCTCCATCGCGCCGATATCCGCGCCGTCGATCAAAAGCGTGCCCGATGTCGGTCGCTCCAACCCCGCCAGCAGCATCAGCAGGCTGGTCTTGCCGGACCCCGAGGGGCCGACGATGCCCACAGCCTCCCCAGCATTCACGCGCAAATCAAGGCCGCGGAGGATGTTGATCTCGCCCGCCCCCGCCCTCACTTTGAAGCCAAGGCCGCGCGCTTCGATCAGGGGTTTTGTCGCCCCGGCGCTGGTCGTCTC
>CAMCHA010000160.1 GCA_945874515.1 Asaia bogorensis | reverse complement strand
CCATTTTGAAGGCGGGCGCCTTTTTGCCTTCGGCCAATTCAGTCATTTCCGGTCCCCCTGATCCAGCCGGCCAAGCCGGGCTTCGAAAACCTTGCGCACCAAGGCTGCGCCTTCTTCCATCTGAGCGCGCAGGCCCGGAAGGTCAACGGGCGGCGTTGCGCAAAGCGGGCCCGCCACACGCAGCACGGTGGAAGCGGCGGGTTCGGGCAGCGCATCCTCGCGCCAGGGGCCAAGGCTCAGGCGCAGAATGCCGCTAATACCGCGCCAGAGCCGTTCGGCAGCGATCAGCGCCTCGGCTTCCGTCGCATCCAACGCGCCGATCTTGGCCAGATTGGCGATGGCGATGTGTGTCGTGGTGGCCAGCACTTCCGGGTGGCGCGGCGCATGGTGCAATTGCAAAGCCTGGGCGATGAATTCCACCTCCACCAACCCGCCCGGGGAAAGCTTCACATCCCATGGCCCATCGCCCGGCAATTCGCGCAGCATGCGCGCGCGCATGGCCAGTGCATCGGCAATCGCCGTCTTGGCCTTTTCGGGATTGGACAATGCCGCGCGAATGGCCGCAGCAATGCGCCGCGCCAGCGCCGGCGGCCCGGCCACCACGCGCGCGCGGGTCAGCGCCATGCGTTCCCAACTCCAGGCATCTTCCGCCTGATAGCGCTGGAATGCGCCAAGCGAGACGGCAACCGGCCCTTTCGATCCTGAAGGGCGGAGCCGCATATCCACCTCATATAATTTGCCCTCGGCGCCAGGCGCGGTGATGGCACCGACCATTTGATGCGCAAGGCGCGTGAAATACTGACTGGTCGGCAAGGGGCGGATTGGCGGCGCGCCACGCTTGGCCTTGGCTTCGCTGACCTCAGCTTCGGCGGCGTGATCATAGACCAGGATCAGATCAAGGTCCGATCCGGGCAGCATTTCCCGCCCACCAAGCTTGCCCAAAGCGACAACGGCAAGCTGCCCGCCCTTCACCACGCCATGCCGCGCGGCGAATTCGCCCGTCACATGCGGCAGCAGCGCCGCAATCGCAGCATCTGCCAGCGCGCTGCGTGCTTCCCCCGCTGCATCGGGGTCGATGGCACCTTCAAGCGTTGCAGCATCAATGTCGAATTTGCCTTCCTGCACCAAGCGGCGGGAAGCTTCCATCGCTTCTTCGAAATAGCGCGCTTCTTTCACCAGCGCCGGCAAGGCGGAGGCGGCGCTGCCAACACCGCCGCCTGCCCCCACCAGCAGCCCTTCAAGCGCTGCCGTGTGATGCGCCAAATGATCCGCCAATTGCGGCGCCGCCCCCAGAATGCCGGCCAGGCGTTCCAGCATAGGCGGGTTGCGATGCAAAAGGCTCAAGACCTGCACGCCGGTGGTCAGCCGCCCAAACAGCGCATCAAGGCGCATCAGCGCCGCATCCGGGTCGCGCTGCTTGGCGAAGGCAGCCAGCAGGCTTGGCATCAGCGCCGTCAGCAATTCGCGTGCGCGTTCGCTGCGCATGGCGCGCGCATGGCCGTGATGCCAACCACGCACACTGGCGGCGATACTGCCGGGATTGGCGTAGCCCATGGCGCGCAGCGTTGCGATGGTGGCGGGGTCATCTTCCACGCCGGTAAAAACCAGATCGCCCTGCACCGCATCGGCGGCCAGTGTTGGTTCGGCTTCAAACATGCGCCCGTAATGCTGTTCAACCCGGCGCAGATGGTATGCGAAATCCTCGGCGAAGGCGGGGGTATCGGCGTAGCCCAGGAAGGATGCGATGCGCGCTATGCCTTCCGCATCTTCGGGCAGGCGATGCGTCTGCCGATCAGCCACCATTTGCAGCCGATGTTCAAGCCGTCGCAAGAAGCCATAAGCATCGGCCAGGTCAGCAGCGGCGCGGCGTTCTATCTTGCCCGCACCAGCGAGCGCGGAAAGCGCGCCAAGCGTGGTCGGGTCTCGCAAAGCCGGATCGCGCCCGCCCCAGATCAATTGCAGCACCTGCGCGGTGAATTCAATCTCGCGAATGCCGCCCCGGCCAAGCTTCACATCATGCCCGGCCAATTGAACCGTATCATGCGCGCCCTTCGCTCCCTTATGGGCGTGGATTTGCCGCTTGATGGAATGGATATCCGCAACCGCTGCGAAATCCAGGTAACGCCGCCAGACAAAGGGGCGGATTTCGCGCAAGAATGCCTCGCCGGCCGCGCGATCCGCCGCCACAGGCCGCGCCTTGATCATGGCCGCGCGTTCCCAATTCTGGCCCATGCTTTCGTAATAGGTGATGGCAGCGGGGATGGAGACGGCAAGCGGTGTCGCCGCTGGATCAGGCCGCAGGCGCAAATCAGTGCGAAATACATAACCATCGGCGGTGCGTTCTTCCATCAGCCGCACCAAATCACGCGCGACCCGCACATAAATCGCCTGGGCGCGATCCGGGTCCTGCGCCGCCGCCGGATCATAAAGCACCATCAGATCAACATCTGATGAGTAATTCAGCTCGCGCGCGCCAAGCTTGCCCATCCCAAGGATCACCAGCCCCGATTGGCGGCCGATGGCTTTGGGATCTGTGCGGCCGCCGCCGGTATGGCGCAAATCGCCCCGCGCCGCGGCATCGCGCAATAAATGCGCGCAGGCGGTATCAATACTGAGCTCCGCCAATTCGGATAGCGCGCCGGTCACGCGATCCAACCCCCAAAGCCCGAGAATATCGGCGAGTGCAGCCACCAGCGCCCCCTGGCGCTTGGCCTGGCGCAGAAGGGTCGCCAAAGCGGGCCGGGGTGTCGCAGGGTCAAGCCGCGTCAGCGGGTCTATGGCACGGGCAAACGCGTCATCCGGGCCACGCTCGGCCATGAAAAGCAGGGTGGCTCCCTCCCGCACCGCCAAATCGGCTAGATAGGGGCTATGACCACCAAGCGCTTCCAGTATCGCTGCCCCCTCCGCGCTTTCGGCAAAGCGACGTTCCGCTTCCCCCTTATCGGCGAAATGCGCCTGGGCGAGGGTGGCGGCGGCCTTGTCGAATCCGCGTGGCAGGGCAAAAGCTGCTGGAGCAAGGGTCATTGGGGTCTAGGGAAAGAGTGAGACGGGTCGCAGGTCAAGCGGGGCGAGGATTGAAACTGCTGGCGAGGGCCTGCCTGACCCTGTCGCTGGTGGTAGGTCTTGCCTTGGCCGGGCTGGTTTGGCGGCTAGAACAGGGCCCGATCAGCCTGCCTTGGCTGGCCCGCCAGGCGGAGGACGCCGCCAACAAGGCGCTGGCAGGCCAGAGGGCAAACATAGCCGAGGCGGCGATTTCCTGGGCGGGCTGGCGGGAAGGGCATCGTTCACCCATTGCGGTGCGCTTTTCCGATATCAGGCTGGTTGACAGGGATGATGGGCTGATTGCGGTTTTGCCGCAGGTGGATGCTTCCCTTTCACTGGGCGGCTTGCTGCGCGGGCATCTCGGCTTGCGCGCACTGGAATTGCGCGGGCTCAGCCTGCTCGCAAACCGTGATAAGGCAGGGGCGCTGTCGCTGGGACTGGCGGCGGCCGCCAAGGCCGAGGCCACCGAAGCGCCGGACACCGCGCTTCATGCCCTGGCCGAGATCATCACCGCCTGGCTTGAGCCCCCCAATGAGGAAACGGCGCTATCGGCGATCAGGCGCATCGCCTTGCTGGATGCCAGGCTTGCGCTTGCCGATGAAAGTTCTGGCCGTGTGCTACGCGCGAACCTTACCGAGCTTAGTCTGCAGCGCCTCGCTGCGGGCGGGCTGGATTTGGCCGGACAGGCGCTGCTGGAAGTGGCGGATCAGCGCATTCCCTTCGAAATCGCCGGCAGGCTTGAACGCGCGCTCTGGCGCGGAGAGGCTTCCTTCACTGCACATGGCATCCGTCCTGCAGCGCTTGCCAAGGTCAGCGCTGAATTGGCGCCTTTGGCTGCGCTGGATGCGGAAGCGGAAATCAGCCTCATCGCGCGCTTTACCGGCGCGCCGCAGCCGGATTTGCTGATGGCGCGGATACGCACCGGCGCTGGCGTACTGCATGTTCCGGATAATGGCGGGGATTTGCCCTTTGCGGCAATCGCACTTGATGCGACCCTGGCCGAAGATGTGGTGCGCGTGGAACGCTTGGTCTTTTCGCCCCAGCCATCGCCGCGCCCAGGCGCCAGCCCCCCCCCAGTGGTTGGCGCGTCAGGGGAGGCGCGCCTGAAGGATGGCGCCTGGCAGGCGGCGGCTGATGTCAGAATGAGCGGTTTGGACATCGCCGATCTGACGCATTACTGGCCGCCCAGCATTGCGCCGAAGCCTCGTGAATGGCTGGCTGAAAACCTGACTGCCGGCATGCTGCGCGAAGGCGCCTGGCGGTTTGAAGCGCGGATCGGTGCGGATGGCAGTGCGGCGGAAATCACGGGCCTAAGCGGGGTAGCGCGGGCGGATGGCGTGACCGTTCACTGGCTGCGACCCATCCCGCCATTCCAAGGCGCTGCTGGAGAGGCGCGTTTTTCGCTCGACAAGATCGAACTTTCAGCGACCAGCGGCCAGCAATCCGGCACCGGAATTGTGACGGATGGTGCCACTGTTTCGATCAGCTTCGCCACCGATCCAGAAATCACGCGCGTTGAAGCCAAGCTGCGCGGCCCGCTGGCAGATGGCTGGGCCGTTCTGCGCCATCCCAGGATGAAGATTTTCGAAAAACGCCCGCCGCCGATCAATGACCCGACTGGTACGCTCACGGCGGGTACGCTCACGCTTGTCTTCCCGCTGATCAAGACGCTGGACGTTGAGGATATTGATATCCAGGCCGAATTTGAGGTGCGGGATTTGCGCATCCCGCGCATTGCTTTTGATCGGGATTTGGAAAAGGGCGTGGTCAAGGTTTTGCTGCGCAATTCGGGGCTGACGGCAACCGGCACCGGCGTGCTTGGCGATATTGAAGCCCGCATCCAGCAAGAAACCGATTTCCGCAACGGTGCGCCCACGGATATTGTGGCGCGCGAAATCATCTCCGCCCGCGCCGATGCCAGGCAATTGGCAGCACTTGGCTTGGATGGCCGACCTTTACTGGAAGGGCCGGTGCAGCTTGATCTTCGCAATGAAACCCGCCGCAATGGGCAAGCGCGGCTTTCGGTGCGTGCTGATTTGCGTGCTGCTACACTCAATGTGGAGCCTTTGGCCTGGAGCAAGCCACCGGGGGTCGCCGGCAATGCGGAGGCGATGGTGCTGATGCAGGGCGGTGCGGTGACGCTGATTGAAAGTTTTCGTATCGAAACACCCGATGCCCAGGTGCGGGGCCGCGCCAGTGAGCTTCGCCAGAACGTCCCACAACGCATAGACCTGACCAGCGCGAATATCGGGCGTTCGCGCTTTAGCGGGGTTTTGCGCCCGCCGGCGCAACGCGGCGCCGGCCAATGGGTCATTTCCTTGACTGGGCCGGTGCTTGATTTGGCGCCCGTCCTCGCACGGCATGAGGTGCCAGAGGCCAATCCGCAAGAAAGCGCGGCGACCCAATTGGTGGCGCGGTTTGAACGGGTTCTGTTGCCGCATCAGCGCGAGATCACTGCGCTTGAAGCGCAGGTACTGGTCAATAGGCTTGGTGTTATGCAGCAAGCGCGCATGAATGCGCGTCTCACGGAACGCGGTAGCTTCACCGTCACGATCACGCCCAATGGCCAGCGCCGCGCGGTGAATATCACCAGCGACAATGGCGGTGAATTGCTGCGCGCCTTTGATGTGCTGAAGACGATCCAGGGCGGCAAGCTTTCAGTCAACGCAAATTATGAAGACTCCCGCCCCGCCGCCACGCTGAGCGGAGATGCGGTGCTGGAGGATTTCGTGGTGCGCGATGCGCCTGTGTTTGGTAAGGTTTTACAGTCCATGACGCTGTATGGGCTAGTGGATGCATTGAGCGGCCCTGGGCTGAATTTCGCCCGCGCCACCATTCCCTTCAGTCTAACCCCTGATGCGCTGACATTGCAGGATGCGCGCGCCTTTTCATCCTCCCTTGGTGTTACCGCCAAGGGGCGTATTGATCGCAGGAATGATACGATTGACACTGAAGGCACCATTGTGCCGGCTTATATCTTCAACACGCTATTGGGGCGCATTCCCGTATTTGGCCGGCTATTCAGCCCGGAAGAAGGTGGCGGGCTATTTGCCGTTGCCTATCGCATGCGCGGGCCGCTCAGCGATCCACAAACAACCATCAATCCATTGGCGGCGCTCACACCTGGTTTCCTGCGCGGCATATTCGGGATTGGTCAGGAACCGGCAGGACAGACGCCGCGGCAATAAGGGCGATCAGGGCTTCCTTCACTGTCACGCGCCTTCCCGCTTGATCAGCCACCGCCCCGGGCGTAAAAAATACGCGGGCCACGCCCCCCCACCGGGGCGCATTCGCTTCTGGAAGGGAGCCACATCATGGCAAGCGCCACCAAGCCGGGGATCCGCCCGGCCAATCCTCGTTTTTCATCCGGTCCCTGCGCCAAGCGTCCCGGCTGGTCGCTTGCGGCTTTGGA
>CAMCHA010000159.1 GCA_945874515.1 Asaia bogorensis | reverse complement strand
GATGCGCTGGCCGAAGACATGGCGCGCATTGAAGCGGTGGTGAAGCTGCTGGGTGGTGATGGATCGCGCCTGGCCGTGGATGTGAATGGTCGCTTCGGCCTACATGCGGCGTTGACCTATGGCGCGGCGCTGCAGCCCTTTGGGCTCCGCTGGTATGAAGAACCGTTGGACCCGCTGGATTATTCAACCCATGCGGCGCTCGCTGAACAATACATGCCCCCGATTGCGACGGGTGAGAATCTGTTTTCCATGCTGGATGCGCGCAACTTGATCCGCCATGGGGGGCTTCGCCCTGATCGCGATATTCTGCAATTCGATCCGGCACTTTCCTATGGCCTGGTCGAATATCTACGCACGCTTGACATGCTGGTGCGTCATGGCTGGTCGCCCCGACGTTGCGTGCCGCATGGCGGGCATCAATTCGCGTTGAATATCGCGGTTGGCCTTGGGCTTGGCGGGAATGAAAGCTACCCGGAAGTCTTCGCGCCCTTTGGTGGTTTCGCTGATTCTACGCCAGTAGTAGATGGGCGGATCAAGATGCCCGATATTCCGGGGATTGGGTTTGAGGCGAAATCGGCGCTTTGGGCCGTGTTGAAGGATTTGTAATTCGGCTTCCCTTAGCTTTTGCGGATGACCACGAGGCTATTGTCCCCAAGCCCAAGATTTGGCCGCAACATGGTGACATAATCCACAATGTAGGGGGTTTTGCTGAAGAATTCCTTGTAGCGCAGAAGGTCGCTTGGGTTGACATCTTCGATCACGTAAATGCCGTGATCCGCCAAGTGACCGATCGAATGGGTGAAAAGGCAGCTACCCGCTTCAAACACATGTAAGCCATCATCCAACATGAAATCGAAGCCTGTCTCACCAACCTGCTGCCAGAAGGCTGCAATCGCCGCAGGATCACGCTGGTCAATGTAATTGGTCTTGATCCGTTCATCGGTAAAAAGGATATCGCGGTCTATATCGGCGCCATAGATCATGGCATTGGGGAAATAATCGCGCCAGACGCGCAATGATGCGCCGGGCTTGCCATTCTCCTTCATTGAAGAAGCAAGATTTGGATTATTGGTTCCGAGCCCGCATTCGAAAACCTTCTTCACCCCATGCCGGCAATGCCCAAAAAGCCGTTCGTAGTAATCGGCGTAGCTGTGCGATGGCCAGGGGTAGGGATGGCCACCGGGCTTAAGCTCCCCCTTGTCTGAACCATATTGGTCACAAAGCGCGCTCAAGACAGACCGGGCGTTCTTGCCGTGATGGATGGTCGTTCGAAAGCCCAGCCCCGCATTCATCAGGTCAGCGAATTGAGCAAGGCTCAAGGGTTTTGCGGCATTTTCCAAAGACTGCTTCCTTTGCGAATAGCTTAGCGCGCTATTGATGCCCCGTCAGGGGGGCGTGGTGGGCACGCTTTCGGAATTCATGCAAAGCTTTCTAAAATCAGCTATAGCATTCGTGGATCAAGGCTGGAAAGACAACGTAATGCAAGACATCTTCCTACTGCTACTGGCAGCGGCGTTCTGGATCGCGACACATAATGGTCTCGCGGGCAGCGATATCCGCACGCGGTTGGTCGGCAGGATCGGGGAGAATGGCTTTCGCATTTTCTACGCGGTGCTTTCCGTCCTTGCGCTGGTTCTGCTCGCGCGCGCCTCAGGTGCTGCGGAGGCCATACCCCTTTGGACTGCGCCCGCCTGGCTTCGCCTGCTGCTGGCCGGCATCATGTTGCCGGCCTTCCTGTTCTTCGCTGCGGGGTTTTTGCGCAACCCGACAGCGGTGGGTGGAGAAGTTCTGGCCGGTCAGCAGGTGCGAGGGATCCAGCGCATCACGCGCCACCCCATGCTTTGGTCCTTCGCGCTTTGGGCTTTGGTGCATGTGATCGGCAATGGCGATGTGGCGAGCCTGATCTTTTTCGGCACCTTCGCCATCAGCGCCTTCCTGGGCATGCCTTCCATTGATCGCAAGCTTGCGGCACGCAGCCCTGAAGCGGCGGCGAAGCTGCGGGCGGAGACCTCCATCCTGCCCTTCGGCGCCATACTGGCCGGGCGGAATCGGCTGGTGCTGGGCGAAATCGGCTGGCTCGCCCCGGTGCTCGCGTTGATCGGCTGGGCGGTAGTGCTCCATTTCCATGCGCGCTTCTTTGGCGTGCCGGCGCTGCTGCCCTTCTGATCCGCGCTTGCGTGCTGGGCACCACGGGGGGTATTTCGGCCAGCATAGGTTGAGGAGTTGTTCCGCATGCAAGCCGCCGCACCGCCGCGCCCCGTGATGCTGGTGATCCTGGATGGCTGGGGCTGGCGCGAAGACAACGCCGATAACGCCGT
The DNA here is from genome assembly GCA_945874515.1 of Asaia bogorensis. Taxonomy (GTDB): domain Bacteria; phylum Pseudomonadota; class Alphaproteobacteria; order Acetobacterales; family Acetobacteraceae; genus Neoroseomonas; species Neoroseomonas bogorensis_B. The sequence goes on along the minus strand of CAMCHA010000159.1, from coordinate 4,139 downwards.
GCGCCAGGCCAAGACCCCAAGTTTTGATGCGCTTTGGGCATCCTGCCCGCATGCTTTCCTGAAGACCTCCGGCCAGGATGTCGGCCTGCCGGTTGGGCAAATGGGCAATTCTGAAGTCGGGCACCTCAATATCGGTGCCGGGCGCGTGGTGATGCAGGATCTGCCACGCATTGATGCTGCCATTGCCGATGGGTCCTTCGCGCAATTGCCCGCCCTCACGGGGTTGATCGCGAAGCTGAAGGCCTCGGGCGGGACCTGCCATTTGATGGGCTTACTCTCCCCCGGTGGGGTGCATGCGCATCAGAACCAGGCGGTGGCGTTGGCGAAATTGTTGTCGGGCGCTGGCATACCGGTTGCCATCCATGCCTTCACCGATGGGCGGGATACGCCGCCGCGCGCGGCACCCGATTATCTGAAGCGCTTCGAAGCCGATCTTACAGGTGTTGCGGGCGTGCGCATCGCCACCATCATTGGGCGCTATTTTGCGATGGATCGCGACAAGCGCTGGGATCGCGTGGCGCAAGCCTATCAAGCGATGGTGGAAGCCAAGGGCGCATCCGCCCCAACCGCTGCTGCCGCCATCTCCACCGCCCATGCCGCAGACAAGACCGATGAATTCATCCCTGCCAGCGTCATTGGCGATTACGCCGGGATCAAGGATGGCGATGGCGTTCTCTGCTTCAATTTCCGCGCTGATCGCGCGCGGGAGATTCTGACCGCGCTGCTCGATCCCGGTTTCGATGGGTTTGCGCGCACCCGCCTGCCGTGCTTCGCCGCCGCTGTCGGCCTCACGGAATATAGCGATGCGCTGAATGCACGTCTCGCCACTGCCTTTGCGCCGCAATCCATGGTGGATAAGCTTGGCGAAGTCGTCGCGCGCGCGGGGCTCAAGCAGTTGCGCATGGCGGAGACGGAAAAATACCCGCATGTCACCTTCTTCCTGAATGGTGGCGAAGAAGCTGTTTATCCGGGCGAAGAACGCATCATGGTGCCATCGCCCAAGGATGTCGCGACCTATGATCTGAAGCCGGAAATGTCGGCGCCCGAGCTGACAGACAAAGCCGTGGCGGCGATCAAAAGCGGCACCCATGATCTGATTGTGCTGAACTTCGCCAATGCCGATATGGTGGGCCACACCGGCAGCCTTGCCGCCGCAACCCGCGCGGTTGAAGCCGTGGATGCCGGGCTTGGGCGCATTATCGCGGCGCTAAAGGAAGTGGGCGGCTGCCTGCTGGTCACCGCCGATCACGGCAATGCCGAATTGATGAAAGACCCCGCGACAGGCGGGCCGCATACCGCACACACCACCAATGTGGTGCCGGTCATTCTGATGGGCGGCCCGCAAGGGGCAGCCATCAAGGATGGGCGGCTGGCGGATATTGCGCCGACCTTGCTGGGCTTGCTTGGCCTGCCGCAACCCGCTGCCATGACGGGGCATTCCCTGCTTGGCTAGGGCGCGCGTTGCTTTCGCGCTTTTCCTGCTGGCGCTGCCCGGCCTTGCCCTTGCGCAGCCTTCGCGTGAAGCACTGGAAGAAGCCCGACGCATTGGCGCCGCAAGCCGTGCCGCCGCCGAAGCCGCCGCACGGGAAGCCGAAGCTGCTGCGGCTGAAGAAAGTGGCCTCGCGCGCCAGCGCGTTGCCATGGCAGCGCGGGTGCAGGAAGCCGAACGCACCTTGGATGAGGCGCAGCAGCGCCAAGCCGCGGCAGCAGCAGCAGCGGCAAAGGCTTTTGCCGAAGCGGCCAACCGCGCCGCTGCCCTGGCGCCCATGATGCCGGCCATGCGTCGGCTTGCCATTTGGCCAACCGAAACCCTGCTCGCCCAACCCGCCGCGCCGGATGAAGCGCTGCGCGGGTTATTGGTACTGCAAGGCATGGCGCGCCAAATCCGCGCCGAGGCCGAGGATCTGCGCCTGGCCAATGACGAAGCCGAACGCCGCGCGCGTATCGCCGCTGCGGAAGCAACCGTGGTCGCGGCGGCCGAGGCAGAACTCCGCCAGGCAGCCACAGCCTTGGATGAGGAAATCACTGAAACCAGGCTGCGTGAACGTGAAGCCCGCGCAACCCAAAGGGCCGAAGCTGCGCGCGCGCAGGAAGCGCTCGCCCGCGCCAATGATCTGCAGGAAATGCTGACCGCCCTGGAACGCGAACAGGCGCGCCAGGCAGCCATTGCAGCGGCGCGGGCGCGGCAGGAAGCGCGCCAGGCGCGCCCGGCAAGCCCCATGGCGGCGCCCCAACCCGCGTCGTCCCCATCCGAATCGGCCCGCCCGGCCCCGGTCCATGGGCGCGTGAGCGTGGTATTTGGTCAGCGCGGGGAAGCCGGGCCGGCGCGCGGGGTTAGCTTTGCGGCAGCGTCTGGGGCACGCGTGGTCAGCCCCTGCACCGGGCGTGCGGTTTTCGCCGGCCCCTTCCGGCGCTTTGGGCAGATTGTCATCCTGGAATGCGGCCCTGGGCTGCATTTGGTGCTTGCCGGGTTTGAACAATTGGACACGGAAGCGGGCGCGGCGCTGCTGGCCGGCGAAGCGCTGGGCCGGCTGGGTGCCGGGCCAGACGGGCGTGGTGCGCTGTATATTGAGCTGCGCCGCAATGGGCAGGTGGTGGACCCGACGCCCTGGCTGGGCGGGGCCGAATAGCCGCCTGCGTGATTTTTCGCGGGCAAGATACGTTCTGCGCTCGCGCAAAGCGCGATGAATGACTATCTTGACCTGTAATCCGGCGCATTTCGTCGGATCGTGAAAGGGATTGCGGCGCATGAAGCGCGGAATTTTGCGTTATGCGGGGATTGGCGCTGCCTTTGCCGCCGGCGTGGTGGTGGGCCCCATGGTCGCTGCCTGGGCACAGGAAGGCAGCCGGGCAGAGACCTATCGGCTGCTCAATCTGTTCGGCGATGTGTTTGAACGGGTGCGCGCCGAATATGTGGAACCGGTGAATGACCGGGACGCGATCGAAAACGCGATCCAGGGCATGCTGTCCAGCCTTGACCCGCATTCATCTTATTTGAACCAGCGCAGCTTCCGGGACATGCAAACCCAGACCCGCGGCGAATTCGGTGGGCTTGGCATCGAAGTCACGCAGGAAGGCGGCTATATCAAGGTCATCAGCCCGATTGACGAAACCCCCGCAGCGCGCGCCGGCATCCGGCCCGGGGATTTCATCACGCATCTGAATGGCACTTCCGTGCAAGGCCTGACACTGCAGGAAGCCGTGGAACAGATGCGCGGCCAGCGCAACACGCAGATAAAGATCACCATTCGTCGCCAAGGCACGGAACGGCCGATTGAACTGACGCTGACGCGCGATGTCATTCGTCCGCAAGTTGTCCGCTTCCGCCTGGAAGATGGCAATCTGGGCTATGTGCGCATCACATCCTTCAATGAACAGACGGAAGCCGGGCTACGCCGCGCTTTGCAGCAATTGAAGCAGCAGGCGCAGGGTGGGCTTAAGGGCCTGATCCTGGATTTGCGCAATAATCCGGGCGGGTTGCTCGATCAGGCTGTGCAGGTTTCCGATGATTTCCTGACCCAGGGGGAAATTGTCTCCACCCGCTCTCGCCGGCAGGAAGATGCGCAGCGCTGGAATGCGAAGGCCGGCGATATCGCCGATGGGTTGCCGATTGTCGTCCTGATCAATAGCGGCAGCGCGAGTGCGAGTGAAATCGTTGCCGGCGCTTTGCAGGATCATCGCCGCGCTGTGGTGCTCGGCGTGAAATCCTTCGGCAAGGGCAGCGTGCAGACCGTGATGCCAATCCCAGGGAATGGCGCCATTCGGCTGACCACGGCGCGCTACTACACGCCTTCGGGCCGCTCCATCCAGGGTACCGGGATTGAACCGGATATCGAAGTGCTGGCAACGCGGGAAGAAGCCCGCACCGGCCAGCAGCAGCGCGACCGGGAAGCGGATTTGCGCCGTTCGCTCAGGAATGATGGTCAGGCGGAAACCCGCGCTCCCATCCCGCCGCCACCGCTCAATCTGTCGGCGGGCTTGGTGGAACGGGTGGTGCGCCAACCCGCGGAAGGCGCCCCGGCCTTTGATCCGACCAAGCCGGAAACGGATCATCAACTTCAACAGGCTTTGATACTGTTGCGCGGCATGGCTTCGGCGCCACGCGGCGGGCAACGCTGAGGATGTAATGGCAGAAGGAT
>CAMCHA010000158.1 GCA_945874515.1 Asaia bogorensis | reverse complement strand
GCGCTTGATGCGCTCGCGGCGGAATACGGGCTCTCGGCTTCAGGGCTCGCGAAGAAGGCCGGGCTTGACCCTACTGCCTTCAATCCATCGAAGCGCGTCGGCGTGGATGGCCGCGCGCGTTGGCCTTCCACCGAAAGTATCGCGAAGGTGCTTGATGCGCTTGGCGCGCGGATGGATGATTTCGCGGCGTTGGTCACTGGCGCCACCGCGATTTCCCGCGGCGGGCGCGGCGTGGTCAATCGGCGCATTCCCCTGATCGGCCTGGCTCAGGCGGGTGGTGAAGGGTATTTTGATGATGGCGGTTATCCGGTGGGCGGCAGTTGGGATGAAATCTCATTGCCCGATATCGGCGACCCCAATGCTTATGCGCTGGAGATTTCCGGCGATTCCATGGAACCGGTGTTTCGCGATGGGGATGTGGTGATTGTCTCCCCCGCCGCGCCGGTGCGCCGGGGGGATCGCGTTGTCGTGCGCACGCGCCGCGGCGAAGTGATGGCCAAGGAATTGCGCCGGCATTCGGCGAAGCGGATTGATGTCGCCAGCCTCAATCCCGCGCATCCAAGCTATAGTTTCGAATTGCCGGAAATAGCCTGGGTGCACCGGATTGTCTGGGCGAGCCAGTAGTAGCTGCGTTAAGCGATAGTCTTGATCGCCAGCCCAAAGGCGCCTTGCGCGAAGCGGCGCATATTGGCGCGGCGATCAGCGCTCCCGGTTTCAAGCGTGATCACGCGTTCAATGCCAGGTCCCACCACGGCGATGCAGCTATGCCCTGCGGCGTCGCCATAGCGATTGCCGGTGGGGCCTGCTGCGCCGGTTTCGGCCAATCCCCAATCGGCGCCATGTTTTTCGCGCACGCTCTTTGCCAGCAGCAGCGCATAGGGCTCACTCGCGGATCGCATCCCGGCCATGTCTTGCGCGCTGATGCCAAGCAGCGCTTCGCGCGCTTGCGCGGTATAGATCACGCAGCCGCCGAGGAAATAGGCGGAGGCACCTGGTTCAGCGAGCAAGGCAGCCGCGATCAGCCCGCCAGTTGAGGATTCAGCCACCGCGATGCGATGGCGCTTGGCCTTCAAACACGCCGCAAGGGCCGCCGCTGAAACATGCAAGTCTTCCATGCTGAAATTCCTTCACCCGCCGGAGATATGTTTCCAATAGCGATGCGTCACCGCCAGCGCCACCAACCCGCAACCCGCCATCAGCGCGGTCGCAATCGGCGCGCCCAATAACTCCGCCGCAATGCCAAGGCCAATGAAGCCAATCGGCCCCATGCCGATGCATACGGAAAGCAGGCCCAAGACGCGGCTGCGCAATTCCACCGGCGTTGCCAGATAAATCAGCGTGGGCTGCATAATGCCAAAGCCCGAACCGCCAATACCGACGAGAATTAGCGCGAGCCCCGCCATCCATGGATTGGGAATCAGCGCGAAGGCGATCACCATGCAAAGATACATGGTAAGGCCACCGATATAGCAGCGACGATAAAGCGCAGGGCCGATCAGCAGCGTGATCAGCACCGCACCCACCAGCGCGCCCACGCCATCCATGCTGGCCAATACGCCAACACCCTCCGGCCCCAAAGCCAATTGATCCTTGCCAATTACGGGGATCATACTGGTGAAGGGCCAGCCAAACAGGTTGAAGATCAGCGTGATCACCAGCGTGCCACTCAAGCGCGGATCGGCGCGCACGGCGGCCAAGCCTTCCGCGATGCGGGCCAGCACGGGTGCGGGACGGCTTGCGGTGACGCGCGAGGTTGGCGGCAGCAGCATGGCCGCGATCAGCGCCGGCAGATAAAGCAGCGTTGCCAATACGAACGTGCCATCAAGGCCAAGTAGTGCCAGCAGCACACCGCCAAGCGTTGGCCCCAGCATGCGGCTGGCATTGCTGGTGCCGACATCAATGGACATGGCCGCACCCATGCGCGCGGGCCCCACCACGGCGCCAATCATGGCGCGGCGCACGGGATTATCGGCCGCCCAACTAATGCCATTGATGAAGGCCGCCACCGCCAAATGCCAAACCGCGATCACGCCCAGCAAAGCCAACAACGCAATCACGGCTGAGGCCAAAATCTGCATCACCAGGATCAGGATTTGCACGCGGCGCAGATCCATCCTCTCCGCTGCCGCACCCAGAAAGGCGCCGAACAGCCCCATAGGCAGAAGGCGCAGCATGGTCAGCATCGCAACAACAAAGGCTGATCCGGTGGCGTTATAGGCAAAGACACCCACCGCCAGCATTTCCAACCAGCGTACAACAAAAATCGAAAACCCAACCATCCAGAGCCGACGAAAATCGCGCTCCTGAAACAGGCTTCGCCAATGGGTTTCGGTCAGCGCCACGGCGCCTTGCCTATCTTGAGCAATCGGCCGGGATAAACCCGGCCGATCCCAGAATCACAAACCCGCCTGAGAGACGAATTTGGTGTTGAGGTAAGCCTCAATCGCCTCAAGCCCACCTTCGGATCCATAGCCGGAATCCTTGATGCCGCCGAAGGGCACTTCTGGAAGCGCAAGGCCAAGGTGATTGATGGTCATCATGCCGCTTTCAACGCGTGCGGCGACCGCATTGGCGGTCTTGGCGGAACGGGTGAAGGCGTAGGATGCCAGGCCATAGGGCAGGCGATTGGCTTCTTCCACCACCTCATCCAAATCCTTGAAGCGGGAGATCATCGCCATGGGGCCGAAGGGTTCCTCATTCATGGCCCGCGCATCCTTGGGCACATCGGTCATGACGGTGGGTTCGTAGAAATAGCCCTTATTGCCGATGCGCTTGCCGCCGGTATGCAGCTTGCCGCCCTTGGTCTGCGCATCTTGCACCATCATTTCCACCCACGGCACGCGGCGATCATGCGCGAGCGGACCCATGGTGGTATCCGCCGCCATGCCGTCGCCCACCTTCAAGGTTTTGGCGTGGGCCACGAATTTTTCGACGAATCCATCATACAATTCTTCCTGCACCAGGAAGCGTGTCGGGCTCACGCAGACCTGGCCGGCATTGCGAAATTTGGCAAAAGCGAGCGTCTTGGCCGCCAGATCAAGATCGGCATCGTTGAAGACAATCGCCGGCGCATGGCCGCCCAATTCCATCGTCACGCGCTTCATATGCTGGCCCGCCAATGCGGCAAGCTGCTTGCCGACGGGGGTGGACCCCGTGAAGGTCACCTTCCGGATGATCGGATGCGCGATCAGATAGGATGAAATCTCCGCCGGCACGCCATAGACCAGATTGGCCACCCCTGGCGGTAGCCCGGCATCAATAAAGGCGCGGATCAACTCAGCCGGTGAGGCCGGCGTTTCTTCCGGCGCTTTCACAATGATGGAACAACCGGTGGCCACGGCGGCAGACAGCTTCCGCACCACCTGGTTGATCGGGAAATTCCACGGCGTGAAGGCGGCGACGGGGCCGACCGGTTCCTTCACCACAAGCTGATAAATGCCCTCGGCGCGCGCGGGCACCACACGGCCATAGGCGCGGCGGGCTTCTTCCGCGAACCAATCAATAATGTCGGCGGCTGCCATGATTTCCGCTTTGGACTCGCCAAGCGGCTTGCCCTGTTCCAGCGTCATCAGCCGCGCGATGTCATCAGCGCGCGCGCGCACCAGATCAGCGGCCTTGCGCATGAGCTTGGAACGTTCATAGGCGGAAACCTTCTTCCAGATCGCAAAGCCTTTCTCGGCGGCGGCAAGTGCCTCATCCAGATCGGGCTTTTCGGCATGGGCGACGGTGCCGATCACTTCCTCATTGGCCGGGTTCAGCACATTGATGGTCTTGCCACTGCGCGCGGCGCGCCATTCGCCATTCACGTGCAATTGGACATTGGGGTAGGTCATGCGGGCTTCCTCCAGATTTCATTGCTTTAAAGCCTCACCCTAATCGGGCTTGGCGCGCTGTGCCAGATGGACGGGGCGGGCGGGGGTGCTAGAAGGGCTCCAAGCATCATTTTTCCGGGAGAAAACCCTATGCGCCTTTCGCGCCGCACCCTGTTTGCCGCCAGCACGTTGCTCGCCGCCCCTGCTAGCCTTCGCGCTCAGCCCGCCTTTCCGAACCGGCCCATCACCGTGGTGGTGCCGAACCCGCCGGGCGGGGGGACGGATTTCGCTGCAAGGCTGTTTCAGGAAGCAATGAGCCAAGGGCTCGGCCAACCCGTGGTGGTGGAAAACCGCCCCGGCGCCAATGGTAACCTTGCGATCAATGCGGTGGCGCGGTCAGCGCCGGATGGGCATACCATCTTGCTGCAATATAATGGCTATCACGCTGGCAATCCGGCGATGATGAAAAACCTGACCTGGGATCCCATCAAGGACCTCGCGCTGGTCGGCATGGCGACCATGGCGCCGCATGCGATCATTGTCGCGCCAACGGTGCCCGCGAATACCCTGCAGGAATTCATCGCTCATGCGCGGGCCAATCCGGGCAAGCTGAATTACGCATCTTCCGGTAATGGTTCCATCCAGCATGTGGGGGGCGTGTTGTTCAGCCGCGCCATCGGGGCCGAGATGGTGCATGTGCCCTATCGCGGCGCCGCGCCCGCGCTGCAGGATGTGGCCGGTGGCCGGGTGGAGCTTTTCATCACCACACCATCTTCCGCCATTGCCCTGGTGCAAGGCGGGCGGGTGAAGGCGCTGGCGATTGCGAGTGCTCAGCGCGCCGCGGGCCTGCCGGATGTGCCCACCACGGCGGAAGCCGGCCTGCCTGGCTTTACGCTGGATGCCTGGTTCGGCTTCGCCGTGCCGGCGGCGACACCCAGGCCCATTCAGGAACGGCTGAATGCGGTGATCAATGCCGCGGCAGAACAGGCTTCCGTGCGTGAAAGGGCGCAGGCGGGCGGTGCCACCACCAAGGCAATGACGCTGGCGGAATTGGATGCGCTGGCGCGGCGCGAGGTGGAAGAACTGGGCGCCGTGATCCGCGCCGCCGGCATTACGCTGGAATAGGCAAGACAGGCCTTGGTTTGGCGGGAATGAGCGGCTAGGCTGAAAGGATGTCTCCCTTCTTCCCGCCCCGCCGCTTTTGGCTGCTTGCCGCCGCGCTGCTTTCCGCCTGTGCGGCTGGGGATGGCGTGGACCGCCCTGCGCTCCGCGGTGCGGCGCCGGAAGTGACCGGCGCCTTCGGGTCCTATCTGGCCGGGCGTTTCGCCACCAACGAAGCCGATACGAAATACGCTGCCGACAGTTTGATCCAGGCGCTGCGGCTTGATCCAAGTGAGCCTGAGGTCGTGCAGCGCGCCTTCATCGCGGCCCTGCTGGATGGGCGGGCTGATGCGGCGCGGCTTGCGCGCGTGATCCCGAATGAACCCCTCGCCGCCATGTTCCTGGCCGGGCAGGATGCCCAGGCCGGGCGCTATGACCGGGCAGAACAGCGCTTCCGCGCCCTGCCGCGCCAAGGGCTATCTGCGTTGTTGCAGCCCTTGCTGCTGGCCTGGGCGCAGCAGGGCAGGGGGCAGACAGATGCGGCGCTGGCCACGCTGCGCCCGCTCACGGAAACCGGCCGGCAGCGCGGTATTTACGCGCTGCATGGCGCGATAATCGCCGATATTGCCGACCGCCCGCGCGAAGCCGAACGCCTGGTGCGCATTGCGCTGGCCGATAGCGCCACACCAAGCCTGCCGCTGACGCGAACCATGGCCGGTATCCTCATGCGCGCCGGCCACACGGCTGAGGCGGAACGGCTTTTGGACCGGCTGGGGCGCGGGCATGATGATGCCGGCGTATTCGCCGAAACCGGCGGGCGGGAAGCCTTGGCGACGCGGCGCGTGGTGGCATCGGCCACTGAAGGCATGGCGGAAGCCTATCTTGCCTTGGCCACCGCATTGCGCGGACCCCAGGCGGGCGAGTTTTCACTCGCGCTGGTGCGGCTCGCTTTGCAGTTACGCCCGCGCTACGGCCCGGCCCTGCTCGCCGGGGCGGATGCATTGAGTGACGAAGGTCAATATGTGGCAGCGCTTGCGCTGCTGGGTCGGGGCGACCCTGCTGATCCCTTTGCCCCGCTGCTGGCGCTGCGCCGTGCGGGTTTGCTCGATCGGTTGGACAGGGTGCCGGAAGCCGAGGCAGAGCTGCGCCGCCTGGCCACGCAATTCCCGCGCGCCTTCCAACCCATGGCGCGGCTTGGGGATTTGTATCGCGGCCGGCAGAATTGGGCGTCGGCCATCACCGCCTATGATGCGGCGATCAGCAAGCTTGGGGCACCCGTTGTGGTGCATTGGCCGCTTTTCTATGCCCGCGGCATTGCGCTGGAACGCGCCAAGCGCTGGCCGGAGGCCGATGCGGATTTTCAGCGCGCCCTTAGCCTCAACCCCGAACAGCCCTTGGTATTGAATTATTTGGCTTATAGCTGGGTGGAGCTTGGCCAGAATTTGGTGGAAGCGCGGCGCATGCTGGAACGCGCGGTGGAGCTTCGCCCGAATGACGGCAATATCGCCGATAGCCTGGGTTGGGCGCTGTACAAGCTGGGCGATATTCCGGGCGCGGTGCGCTGGCTGGAAAAGGC
>CAMCHA010000157.1 GCA_945874515.1 Asaia bogorensis | reverse complement strand
TTGCATCGGCTTTGGGGGCATTACCGGTCAGAGATTCCCATCTATGGCAGCGGCTGTTTCCGGGGCGCGCGCGGCGATGGCATGATCGCGAAGGCCACGCACTACATCGAACAAGGCTACCCTGCCATCAAGATGCAGGTCGCGCATATTGGTGATCTCAAAACGGATTTGGACAATGTCCGGCGCATGCGCGAAGCTGTCGGCCCCGATATTGATATCATGATTGATGTGAATATGGGCTGGACGGCCGATATCGCCATCACTATGGGCCGCAAGTTTGAGGAATATGATATTTACTGGCTGGAAGAACCCGTGCTGGCCGATGATTACGCAGGCTATCTGCGCTGCGCCGAGGCGCTTGATATGCGCGTGGTGGGTGGGGAGACGCATTTTGGTCGTGCCGATCTGAAGCCTTTCCTGGAAAATCCACGCCTGCCCATTTTGCAGCCTGATCCAATGCGTGGCGGCCTGACGGAGTTGCGCAAGATTGCGACGGTTGCCGATACCTGGGGCATCACCATCGCACCGCATCTTTTCCCGGAATTGAATGTGCATCTGCTGGCGAGCATTCCCAATGGCATTTGGGCGGAGCAGATGGGGCTTTTGGATGATGTCTTCATCAGCCTGCCGAAAATCGCCAAGGGCATGATCACGGCACCGGAAACGCCGGGGCACGGGCTGGCGTTCAGGCCGGAAGTGCTGAAGGATTTTGCGTTGAAGTAACGGGTCACCTGAAATCCCGGCTCGCGGGCAGCTTGGCCTGTGGCGGGCGGCGATCATCCTGCGGGCGCACAACTTCGTCAGCCCGGCCAAGCGCGGCAGCGGCCCAATCGCTGCCGGCTTCCTGCAATAGCCCTTCCAGCAGATCGGAACGATCCACAAGGCGGCGCGCAATCACGTGAATGATCGGCACTTCGGCGTGCTGATCCTCGCGCTCCACGCGGCCTTCCACTTGCAAAAGCCGCGCGCCGCGCAAGGCACGACGGTCCCGCGCCGCGACATCGGTATAGACCACCAGATTGGCGGTGCCGTGTTCATCCTCGATGGTGATGAAAATTACGCCCTTGGCGGAACCGGGGCGCTGGCGCATCAGCACAAGCCCTGCCAGACGCAGCAAGCGCCCGGATTTCCACGCCTGCAAATCGCGCGTGTCACGCAGCCCTTCGGCGCGGAGTTGCGCGCGCAATAGCGCCAAGGGATGCCGCCCCAAGGTCAGGCCAAGCCTTGCGTAATCATTGACGATGCTCTCCCCCTCATGCTCCGCCGGCAAAAGCGGCGCGGCTTCGGGCAGGATGGGGGCTCCATCAGCCAAGGCCGCCCCCACACCATCCCGAACAGCGAAAAGCGGCAAATCACGCGGCGTGCCCCGCGCACCGCGCGCGGCCCAGGCGGCATCGCGGCGGAGCACACCGGGAAAGGCATTGGCGGCAGCAAGCGCACCTAAGGCGCCTTGAGAAAGCCCGGCGCGCCAGGCCAAATCCTCCACACTCACGAAGGGCGCGCCATTGCGCGCGGCGCGGGCGGCGAGCAGCGCCTCAGCATCGCGCGCGGCCAGCCCCGCCACAAGGCGCAGCCCAAGCCGAAGCGCCAAGCCACCCGCGCTTTCTGGCGCTTCTTCCAGGCTGCTATCCCAATCGCTGGCATTCACATCCACCGCGCGCACCGCGACGCCGTGGTCGCGCGCATCGCGCATGATCTGCGCCGGCGCGTAAAACCCCATGGGCTGGCTGTTCAGCAGCGCACAGGCAAAGGCCGCCGGGTGATGGCATTTCAACCAGGCCGAGGCATAGACCAGATGCGCGAAGCTCGCCGCGTGGCTTTCAGGGAAGCCATAGCTGCCAAAGCCTTCGATTTGCGCAAAGACACGCTCTGCCAAATCCTGCGCATAACCGCGCCGCGTCATGCCCGTCACCAGCTTTTCCTTATGGCGCGTCACCAAACCCTGTTGGCGAAAGGTCGCCATGGCGCGGCGCAATTGATCCGCTTCTTCCGGCGTGAAACCGGCCGCGACAATGGCCAAGCGCATCGCCTGTTCCTGGAATAGCGGCACGCCCAAAGTGCGCCCCAGCACCTGCTGCAATTCATCCGCCGGGCCAAAGGCGGGATCAGGTGCTGGGTATTCCACCGCTTCCAAGCCCTGACGCCGGCGCAAATAAGGATGCACCATATCGCCCTGAATGGGGCCCGGGCGCACAATCGCCACCTGCACCACCAGATCATAAAAGGCGCGCGGTTTCAGGCGCGGCAGCATATTCATCTGCGCGCGGCTTTCCACTTGAAACACGCCCACGGAATCCGCGCGCCGCAGCATGGCATAGGTTTCCGCGCAATCGCGCGGCAGGTTTTCCAAGGCCAGCGCCAGGCGCCGATGCTCAGCCAATAAGCCAAATCCGCGCCTGAGGCAGGACAGCATGCCAAGCCCCAGCACATCCACCTTCATGATGCCGAGTGCATCAATATCATCCTTGTCCCATTCCAACACGGTGCGGTCTTCCATCGCCGCCTGCGTCACCACCGCCAATTCCGTGAGCTTGCCGCGCGTGATGACAAAACCCCCGACATGGGTTGCGGTATGGCGCGGGAAATCCTGCAATTCCTCAGCCAATTCCAGCGTCATCGCCAAGCGCGGATCGCTAATGTCAAAGCCTTCATCCTGTGCCAATTCGGTAAGGCTCATCTCCCGCCCCGGCCCCCAGCCGGCCTTGGCGAGGCGCGCGGTAATGTCTTCAGTAAGGCCCATCGCCTTGCCGACTTCGCGAATGGCGCTGCGTGGGCGATAGCGGATCAAGGTCGCGCAAATCGCCGCGCGGTCGCGGCCATAGCGTTCATAAAGGTGTTGGATCACTTCTTCACGACGTTCATGTTCGAAATCAATGTCTATATCGGGCGGCTCACCTCGGCTGGCCGAAACAAAACGTTCAAACAGCAAATCATGCTTTTCGGGATCAACCGCGGTGATGCCAAGCACATAACAAACCGTGGAATTCGCCGCCGATCCGCGCCCCTGGCACAGAATGCCGCGTGCGCGGGCGAAGCGAATAATCTCATGCACCGTCAGGAAATAAGGCGCATAGCCAAGATCATTGATCAGGCGCATTTCATGGGCGATGCGCGTGGTGATGGCATCCGGCACCTGCACCGGCCAGCGCACCGCGACAGCTTCGGCCACGCGTGCTTCCAGGCTTTGCTGTGCAGTAAGGCCCGGGTCCAGCACTTCATCCGGGTATTCGTAACGCAGATGATCCAGCGAAAAGCCGCGCGTTGTCGCCAGCACATCCAGGCTTGCTTGCAACGCATCCGGGTAGCGCGCGAAAAGCCGCGCCATTTCGGCGGGGGATTTCAAATGGCGTTCGGCATTGGGTTCAGCCGCCTGGCCCAAGGCATCCACGCTGCAGCGCAGGCGAATGGCGCTCAATACATCCGCGAGCCGCCGCCGCGATGGCTGGTGATAACGGGTGTTGTTGGTGGCGAGCAGCCGCGCGCCAGTCGCTTCCGCCAAGGCAGCGTGATGCGTGAGTTGCGCTGCATCATCACCCAGCAAGGGGCAGGCAACGGCGATCAATGGCGGCAAGGCCAGGCGCAACCCGGCCAAACGACGCAAAGCTGCGGGCGCCACGGGCGGCATGGCGGCAATCACCTGGCCTTCCGCTGCATCGCAAAGTGCCGCGAAATCCAGCCGGTATTCCCCCTTGGGTGCGGCCATGCGCGCCGCTGAAAGCAGCGTGGTCAGCCGCCCATAAGCCGCGCGATCCGCGGGCCAGATAAGCCATTCCGCACCATCTTCCAGCCGCAACCGGCAGCCCGGCGCGAAGGCCAGCCCCGCCGCCTTGGCCGCGCCATGCGCGCGCACGACGCCCGCCAGCCCATTGGTATCGCAAAGCCCAAAGCCGGCATGGCCCAGCGCGGCGGCTTGTTCCACCAATTCTTCAGGGTGGGAGGCTCCATCCAGGAATGAAAAATTGGACCGCGCTGCCACTTCCGCATAGCCGGGCGCTTTCATGGCAAATCGCCTTGCACCACCCAGCGCCCGCCCGCATGACAAAGCCAGAGCCTTTCACCGGAAGCGAGCTGCACACGGTGATAATCCCGTGCCGGCGGCAGCGCGCCGCCATGCCACCATTCCGCTTCCAGCCGTAACGGGCCTTCGGCGCGGGTCAGCGGGTAAAGCCGGCCACGCCAGCGCAGCGCGGCGGGGGCGCCTTCGGCAAAGGTAGTGACTTGCACAGCCTCAGGCCGGCGCCGCAGCAGCACCGGCGCGGCGCGCGCGCCCCAACCGGGCGGGGTGGGGCTGGGTGCTTCATGCGGGGGGGCAGCGCGCCATTGCCTCTCCGGCCAATGGCTGGGCTGTGGCGCGGGGCGGGCCAAGCGCAGCCTTTGGCCGAGCCTGTCCAATAGCTGCGCCAAAACCCCATCCGGGCGCGGCGCGGCACCCATAGGCAAGGCACCCTGCCCTTCTGCCCCCATCGGGTCGGTTGCCAGGGCATGCAGGGTGAAACGCTCAAAACCCAGTTCCGGCGCCAGGCTGGCCAGGGGCTCGGCAAAAAGCCGCGCCAGATGGGCAGGGTCGCGGTTTGGTGCGCCAGTGCCGATCATCAGGCGCTGTTCCGTGCCATCCACGCGCCAGGCGGTCAGACAAAGCCGCCGCGCGCCGAGCCCAGCCCGCCCCAGCCGCGCGCATAGCGCTGCCAGCAGCCGATCCAGCAAGGCGGCAATGGCCTCGGCGGTCAGGATTGGTTCGGGCAAGGCGCGGGTCACCGCCAGATCAGGTGGCGCGGCGATGGGGGTGATGGGTGGCGCGCGACGGCCCGTGGCGGCATCCAACGCATCCAGCAAGGGCGCGCCGAAGCGCCGGGCGAGCGGCGCGCGGGGCTGGCGCAGCACATCACCAATCACGCGCAGCCCAAGCCGGGCGAGGTCTTCCAGCATGGCGCACGGCAAGCGCAGCGCTGTGCCAAGCGGCAGGGGGGCAACGGCTTTTTCTTCCGATCCGGCCGCGATGATCGGCGCATCACGCCGCACCCGCGCGAGCGCCATGGCAGAAGCAGCTGCGCTGGCAATGGCGCCTTGGGCTGAGAGCCCTGCCTCGGCCAGGCTGGCGGTGAGTTGCGCGAGCAAAGCGGCCTCACCGCCAAACAAATGATCGCAGCCGGTGATATCCAGCAGCAGCCCATCGGGCGGCAGGGCAGCGCTGATCGGGGTGAAGCGCTGCGCCCAAAGCGCCAGATCGCGCAGCCCCGCGGCGCTGGCTTCCGGCATGGCGGGCAGTACCTGCAAATCGGGCAAAAGGGCTTCGGCATCGGCGAGTGCTTGGCCTGGCTCCAGCCCCGCTGCTGCGGCGTGATGATCCAAAGCCACCAAAAGGCGCCGCGCGCCCTGCCGTGCCCAAAGCGCCAGTGGTTGATCCTGCGCCAGATCGGGCCGGCTTTGGCGCAGATGTTCAGCCGCCCAGAAGGGCAGATGCACAGCAAGGTAGCGGCGGGCGAGCCTCATCCGCTGCCCGCTTCCAGCCGCAAGCTGCCGGTTGCGGCTTCGAAACTCACATTCCACGGCCCCGCCGGGGCGCCGCCGCGTTGGCGGAGCAGCGTCAGGCGCCAGCGCGGCGCGGCATCACTCGCAAGCGGCGCGATATGCCAGCGCGTGCGCGCGGCGGAAGCACCCGCAGCGCCATCTGGGCGGAGCAGCAGGCCGAAAACGCCCCCGGCCTCGGCGGCCAGATGCAGGCGGCGGGTTGCGGTCAGATCAAGCCCCTGCCCAGCGCCGGCCATCAGCACGGCCCCACCCAGGGCAGGGCAGCGCAGGGCTTCTTCCATGGCCCAGAGCGCTTCCGGCCAGCGCGCCGCCCGCGCCAGGATCAGGCTTTCCGGGGCGAGACCAAAAGGGATAAGCCCCGGCGGCCAAACAAGATTCGATTCCTGTTCGGTAGAAATCCAAAGCACCTGCCCGCCGCAGCGCGCCAACAGAATGGCGGCAAAAGCCACGCCAGATCCGGGGCTTGCGGCACAAACTTCATGTAACGCTCCACGCGCAAGGCCAGCCCCGATCAAGCTGGTATCAGCAAAAACCGGAATGGGCGTGCCAGTGCCGCCCGTCGGGGCGCGGGTGGCAAGCCCGGCCAGGGTATCGCGCAGCCGGGCCAGGGCAGCGCTTCGGACGGACGAGGGATCGGCGGCGGTCATGGGAAAGAAAGCTTATCAAAGGAACAAAATAAGAACAAGTCATATATCGCGCCGCCCCAGACCCTTTTTTGGGCAAAAGCCGCCCAACCCCCAGCGCAAAGCGCCCTGACCCCTGTTCCCTAGCTGCCCCGGATTTCCCATAGTGGCCCCAGCAATGGAAAGGAGGCCCCGATGGCCCAACCCCTCGATAAGGCGCATTTCGAAGCCCTGATGGCCCAAGCCGGGCTTGATCTGACGGAAGCCGAAAAGGAAGGCATTCGCGCCGCTTCCGCCCATACCCAGGCGGCTGCCGCGCGCGTGCGCACCCCGCGTGAGGT
>CAMCHA010000156.1 GCA_945874515.1 Asaia bogorensis | reverse complement strand
GAAATCACCACCAGCTTTTCGCCGGCTTCCAGCCAATCCCCGGAAATTTTGCGCAATTCATCAGGAAAGCCGCCGGGCTTCACGGACAGGATGCCCGATTTGCTTTCGCGCTTGTCCAGCACTGCCCCGGCCTGATCCAGCCGATAGGCGCGCAAAGATGTGGTGCCCCAATCCAGCCCGATCATGCCGGCTGCCCCCTTTCCATGGCGCAGTCATGCCGCGAAAATCTTAAAGGCCCGATAACCCGACGTTACAAGCGCCACGTCACCGCGCCGGCAACAGCCCGATAATCTCCCGCGCCTGCTTCATAATAGGTTCCGCCACCGCATTGGCGCGCGCGGCGCCGAGATGCAGCGCAGCGTCCAAGGCGCCGGGGTCAGTCAGCAGGCGGCGCATTTCGGCGGCAATCGGCGAAAGATGCGCGACCAGCGCGTCTGTCAGTGCGCCCTTGAAGGCGCCAAAGCCCTGGCCGGTATGTTCGCGCAGCACGTTTTCCGGCAAAGTGCCGGTTAACGCCGCCATGATGCCAACCAGGTTGCGCGCTTCCGGCCTGCCTTCCAGCCCTACCATGTGTTCGGGGATGGGTTCCGCATCCGTCTTGGCGCGGCGGATTTTCAGCGCAATGGTATCCGCATCATCCGTCAGGTTGATGCGTGATTGGTCCGAAGCGTCCGACTTCGACATTTTCTTGGTGCCATCGCGCAAGGACATGACGCGCGTCGCCACCCCCTGGATCAGCGGTTCGATATTCGGGAAGAACTCCACCCCATAATCATGGTTGAATTTCTGGGCGATATCATTGGCCAATTCCAGATGCTGCTTCTGGTCATCACCCACCGGCACCTTGTTGGCGTGATAGGCCAGAATATCAGCTGCCATCAGATTGGGATAAACATATAACCCGGCGGATGCCGCTTCGCGGTCCCTCCCCGCCTTATCCTTGAATTGCGTCATGCGATTGAGCCAGCCGATGCGCGCGACGCAATTAAAGATCCACCCCAATTCAGCGTGGGCGGGCACATGGGATTGCACGAACAACGTACACCGCTTGGGATCAAGCCCGCAGGCAATCAGCGCCGCGGCCATTTCGCGCGTTTGGCGCGACAGCTCCTTCGGGTCTTGCCAGACAGTGATGGCGTGCAAATCCACAATGCAGAAAATGCTTTCATGCGCATCCTGCATCGGCACCCAATTGCGGATGGCGCCCAGGTAATTGCCAAGGGTTGGAACACCGGAAGGCTGAATGCCGGAAAAGACGCGCGTCATGGGCTTGTTCACCGTGGGAAAAACGATGTCGCGTGATCCCGCGCTATGCCCCTGGCGTCAAGCGGCGGATGCGTGTTTAGCCGCGCGCCCCGAATATGGCGCTGCCCACGCGCACATGGGTCGCACCCTCGGCAATCGCAGCTTCAAAATCGCCACTCATGCCCATGGAAAGGATGGGCAGCCCGTGCTTTGCGGCCAGATTGGCAAGATAGGCAAAATGCGGGCGCGGGTCGCCTTCCACGGGCGGGATGCACATCAAGCCCTTCACTGGCAGGCCGAAATCATCCCGCGCGGCGCGAATGAAGGCATCAGCTTCGGCGCGCGGGCAGCCGGCCTTCTGCGCCTCATCCCCCGTATTCACCTGCACCAGCAGATCGGGCCGGCGGCCTTCCTTGGCCATGGCTTCCGCGATGGCCTGGGCCAGCTTGGGCCTGTCCAGCGTTTCAATCACATCCGCGACCCTGACGGCATCCCGCGCCTTATTGGTCTGCAAGCCGCCGATGATATGCAAAAGAAGCCCCGGATGGCCGGCGCGCAGCCCGGGAAATTTCTGCACCGCTTCCTGGACCCGGTTTTCGCCAAACACCATCTGCCCGGCAGCAAGGGCTGCTTCCACGGCTTCCACAGGGTTGGTCTTGGAAACCGCCACCAGGGTCACGGCATTTGCCGGACGATTGGCGCGGGCGCAGGCTTCGGCGATTCGGGCCCGAATGCGGGAGAGGTTGTCGGCAATGGCAAGGGTATCGGTCATGGCAAATCCAAATGGCAGGGAATCGAGCAGGATTCCAGGGGCGCGCCCTGCCTGGGGCCGATTCGCCTGCCCAGCGCCTGGCGGCCTGCCCCGGCTTTGGCTGTTCAGCGACCCCCTGCGCCTGCCAGACCCGCGCCTTGCCATGGCGGCGCTGCCGCGTGGCGCCGGGGTGGTGGCGCGTGGGCTGGCGCCGGGGCTGCTGGGGCCGGTCGCCCGGCTCGCCCGCCGCCGGGGGTTGCGCCTGATAATCGCCGGCGATGGGCGGGCGGCGCTGGCCTTGGGGGTGGGGCTTCATCTGCCGGATCGGCGGGCGAGCGCGGGCTTGATGCCCTTTCTGCTGGCGCGCCGGGCGAGACCGGGTCACCTTATATTGGCAATGGCCGCGCATGGCGGGCAGCGCGGCGCGGCGCGGGCCAGGCGGCTCAAGCCCGATTGCCTGTTTCTGTCCCCGCTTTTCCCCACGCAAAGCCACCCCGGCGCACCGGTGCTTGGCCCGCTGCGTTGGGCCAGCCTTGCACAGGGCCTGCCGGCGCCCTGCATGGCCTTGGGGGGCATCACGCCCGCGCGGCTGGGCGCCGTGCCCCGCTGTGCGGCGGGGGTCGCGGCCATTGGCGGGCTGCTGCCCCCTGTTGCGCGCTTGCCACAGTGATGTGACCAAGTCGCGCCAGAACTTGCTGAGAGGTTGCAGCAGGCGCGCTGAAATGTTCATAGTACTCCAAGGTCTGGATTCCGCGAACGCCCTTATTGGGTGTTTGAGGCATCCTTCCTGCCGGGGGCAGGGGCCGAGGAACACTGCCGGATTGTCCGGCTATGAGGAGGACTTGAATGCGTAAAATTCTTCTGGGGACGACTGCTGTTGTTGGTCTTGCGCTTGTTTCGCAGGCTGCCAACGCCCAGCAAGCCCGCCCGGCCGCTCGCCCGGTTCAGGCTCCGGCTGCCGTTCGCCCGGCTCCGGTAGTGACGCCGGTTGCGCCGCCCGCGCTGCCTGCCACTTCCGTGGCGCCCACCGGCACCGCCGCCGCCACCTTCCAGACCCCGGTCGGCATCACCGGCGCTGGCCCGCATGGTGCGACTGGCGTGCCGAACCGCCCATCTACGCCGACGACCAGCGGCTTGATCGTGCGCCTTGGTGGCTATTTTGACTTCAGCATCGGCAATGTGCAGGACGACGCCGACAAGGCGTTCTTCCGTAATAGCGCAGGTTCGACTAAGGCAGGTTCAGCTACGAACACCAATGTGACGTTCACACCAACAGGTGGCACCGCGCAGAACGGCGTTCTGACCCAGCCAGGCGCTGCCGCTTCCACCCTGTCCAACGCCAAGGCCCGTCAGCGCACTGACTTCCGCAATGAATCGGAAATCAACCTTTATGTTGATGGCATCGCGGCGAACGGCATGCGTTACGGCGCCATGTTCGAACTGCAGATGGACAATGTGGTTTCGACCGCCGGCGATGGCACCACGGTTTCCTATGATGAGCTCTATGGCTTCGTGAAGGGCAGCTGGGGTGAACTCCGCTTCGGTCAGGAAGATGCCGCAGCCAACCTGCTTCAAGTGCGCCGCCCCGGCACCTTGTGGATGGGCTCGGATGATGCCTGGGACGAATTCGTTGTGAATAGCGGCGTTTTCGGCTCGCCCTACATCATGGCTGGCCTCACGGACGGCAGCGACAAGACCAAGATCATCTATCTGTCGCCGCAGTTCTTTGGCTTTGAAGCGGGCTTCTCCTACGCGCCGAACACTGGGGAAGGCGAGCGTGTGGATACCGCGACCAGCACCACCGCGTTCCAGCGTGACCGCACCGGGATTGAAAACGAAATCTCGGCGGCGCTGCGTTATCGCGGCACCTTCGGCGCTGTCGGCTTCGGCGCCTCTCTCGGCGGGGTTTGGGCGGATGCGCCCAGCCTGGGCGCGAATGGCGCACCCATCGCGGTCAAGGGCCAGGGCGTGAATGCCTATTCGGCTGGCTTGGTGGTTAGTGCCTTTGGCTTCCAGGTTGGTGGTGAATATACCTGGGGCGATTACATTGGTTCCAATCCTGGCGGTGCGGCGCTCGCGAAGGGGCTTGATGGCAGCAGCCATTGGGTCCTCGGTGCGGTTTACACCATCGGCGCCTTCTCGGTTGGCGCCCAATATGGCCAGGGCACGCAGGATAACGGTACAAACACGACTGGTGCGAAGTTGTCTGACCGTACCCAAACCTATCTGGGCCTTGGTGTTTCCTATGTGTTGGCGCCTGGCATGACGCTGTTCGCTAACTACAATCAGGTGGAAGACGAAAACCTGCCGACTGCGGCGCCGTCTTCCAAGACGGCTGGCGGCGCAGGTACGACCCTGGCCTCCTTCGGCAATGGCGACAATACCCGCGACATCACCGTGCTCGTTGCCGGTGTGCGCATCGCCTTCTGATCTTCGGATCATTCGGCAAAAGGCGGCAGGGGAAACCCTGCCGCTTTTTTTATGCCTTAGTGCTTCGTCCCCTGGGTTTGCGCGATTGGCGCGGAACGCATGGGCATGGCTATGATGCGGCAGCCACGGAGGATTCCCCATGCTGCAACACCCGCCCGCCGAACCCGGCATGCGCGAAGAAGACATTGATACCCCCGCGCTGGTGATTGACCTGGATGCGTTTGAACATAACCTAGACACCATGGCGGCGCTGCTGGCGCCAACTGGCGCCAAGCTTCGCGCGCATGCGAAAACCCACAAATCCAGCGTGATCGCCAAGCTGCAAATGGCGCGCGGTGCGGTTGGCCAATGCGTGCAAAAAGTGGCGGAAGCCGAGGCGCTCGCCTGGGGTGGCATTCCGGATATTCTGGTCACCAATCAGGTGGTCAGCCCGCGCAAATTGGCGCGGCTCGCGGCCCTTGCGCGCATTGCGGAAGTGGCAGTGTGTGTGGATGACGCGGCGCAGATCGCGCTGATTGAAGCCGCGGCCGAAGCTGCCGGCCTGCGCCTGCCGGTGCTGGTTGAAATTGATGTCGGCATGGCGCGCGGCGGGGTGGAACATGGGCCGCCGGCGGTGGCGCTCGCGGAGCGCATCGCGGCCAGTAAGCATCTGCGTTTCGGCGGCCTGCAAGCCTATCACGGTTCAGCTCAGCACAAGCGCGGACCAGAAGAACGCGCAGTGGCGATTGGGGAGGCTGTGGCGCGTTCCAGGCGTACCGTGGAACAACTCCGCCAGCGCGGGCTGGAATGCCCGATTGTGGGCGGTGCCGGCACCGGCACCTTCCGGCATGAAGCAGCCAGCGGCGTCTATACCGAAATCCAGGCGGGGTCTTACTGCTTCATGGATGCGGATTACGCGGCGAATGAGGATGCGCCGCCCTTCCGGCAATCGCTTTTCGTGCTGTCCCAAGTCATGAGCACCGCGGGGCCCGGCATTGCCGTGCTGGATTGCGGGCATAAGGGCGTTTCGGTTGATTCCGGCATGCCGCAGGTCTGGCAACGCCCGGGGCTGCGCTATGCGGGCGCGTCTGATGAACACGGCAAGATCGTGATTGAAGATGGCAGCGCGCCGGCGCTGGGCGAAAAGCTGCGCCTGGTGCCCGGCCACTGCGACCCGACGGTTGATCGCTATGATTGGTATGTCGGCGTGCGTAAGGGGCGCGTGGAGTGCCTTTGGCCGGTGTCTGCGCGGGGTGGGATGGCGTAACGCCATCCCAAAACACTCTCATACGTCCAGATTGGCAACCTTCAAGGCATTGCCAACAATAAAGTCCCGGCGCGGTTCCACCAGATCGCCCATCAGGGTGGAGAAAACCTGTTCCGCGTCTTCCACATCCTCAACCCGCACGCGCAGCAGTGTGCGGATGGCGGGATCTAGCGTGGTCTTCCACAACTGATCGGGGTTCATTTCGCCAAGGCCCTTGAAGCGTTGGAAGGAAAGCCCCTTGCGGCCCTGCGCGATCAGCTTTTCGAATAGCGCGAGCGGCCCGACAACTTGGGCTTCCGCGCCATCAAGCGACAGCACTGCGCCGCCCAGGAAATCCGCCGCCAGCCTGTCACGCCGTTCATCCAGCCAGCGCGCTTCCGCACTGCGCAGCGCCGTGCCGTCCAGCATATGTCGCTCACCCACGCCGCGCACGGTGCGCGCGAGTATCAAGCCGTTCTCACCCGCTGTCGCCACCCAGCCGCGTTCGGAAGCCGGCGCCAGCACATCCAATCGCGCGGCCAAAGCCTGCGCCGCGGCCAAGGCACGATCACTTTCCATGGTCAAAGCGCCGGTAATCGCTGCCTGTTCGATGATATCCGCCGGCACCACGCCAGCCAGGCGGCGAATGCGCGATGTCGCCTGACGGTGGAAATCAAGCTCCGCCTGGAAGGCATCGCCGGTCAGGTCACGCCCATCGGGCAGACGCAGGCTTGCGACGTTTTGTGCCTTTTCCAGCAAGTAATCTTCCAGCCCGCGATCATCCTTCAGATAGCGTTCTTCCTGCCCGCGCTTGGCGCGATAAAGTGGCGGCTGCGCGATGTACAAATACCCGCGCGCAATCAATTCGGGCATTTGCCGGAAGAAGAAGGTCAGCAACAGCGTGCGGATATGGCTGCCATCCACATC
>CAMCHA010000155.1 GCA_945874515.1 Asaia bogorensis | reverse complement strand
GGCCCGCGTGTCAACATGTTTGACCCCCAGTCCGGCCGCCCGGTGCGCACGGCGAAAAGGGAATGGGCTGATTGCTCGGTCTGATTGAGCACACGGAAGGGTTCCGTCTGCGGCAGGGCCGGGGCGGGGGCGATGATGAGGGCCAGAAGGGCAAGAAGTAGGGCGCGCATGTGTGGCTTATATCTCTGTATCCCTGAGGGCTTCGTCAATTCCCCCCAAAGGCTTGACCTTCCCATAATAGGAAGCGCCACATGTACCCCACCATGCCCGATGCCGCCGCAACCCTGCCGCGCCTATCTTTGCCCATTGAAGGCATGACCTGCGCTGCCTGCGCCGGGCGGGTGGAACGCGCGCTGCGCAAGGTGCCGGGCGTGGTCGAGGTTCAGGTGAACCCCGCCTCGGATCGCGCGGAAATTCAGGGCAGTGCCAGTGCAGCCGCTTTGAGGCAGGCGGTTGAAGCTGCCGGCTATGGCGTGACCGAGGCGCGCTTTGACCTTGCCATTGGTGGTATGAGTTGCGCGACCTGTGCGGGCCGGGTGGAGGCAGCTTTGCGCGCAGTGCCTGGGGTGCTGGAAGCCAGCGTCAACCCGGCTTCAGAACAGGCGCATGTCAGGGCCATTGCCGGGGTTTCGGAAGCGGCTTTGCGCGTCGCGGTGGAAGCTGCCGGATATGAATTGCGCGGCAGCACGGCTGATGCAGGGGAAGAAGCGGCCGCCCGCGCGCTGGCGCGTGAACGGCGCGATGTGGTGCTGGCTGGGCTTTTCTCGGCGCCCTTCCTTATCGGCATGATCGGCATGGGCTTAGGGCAGGATTGGATGCCAAGCGGCTGGGTGCAATTTGGCTTGGCGAGCTTCGTGGAATTTTGGCTCGGTGCGCGTTTTTGGCGCGCAGGCTTCGCGGCGGTGCGTGCCGGCACGGGCAATATGGATGTGCTGGTCGCACTTGGCACCGGGGCGGCCTGGGCGCTTTCCACCTGGCTGTTGCTGACCGCGCCGGCGCATCACGGCACACCGCATCTTTATTTTGAAGCCGCGGCTGTGGTGATTTTCTTTGTCTTGCTCGGCAAATATCTGGAAGCCCGCGCCAAGCGCGCCACCGGGGCGGCGATCCGCGCCTTGCTTGATCTCAGCCCACGTCAGGCGCGGCGGTTGGAGGCGGGTGAGGAGCGCGATGTGCCCGCAGCCTTGCTCACCATTGGTGACCTTGTCGTGGTGCGCCCGGGCGAGCGCATTCCCGTGGATGGGCTGGTGTGTGAAGGCCGGTCCGGCGTTGATGAAAGCGCGCTGACAGGCGAAAGCCGCGCCGTGGAAAAGGAAGAAGGCACAAAAGTTTCAACCGGCACCATGGCTTTGGATGGGCGCTTGGTGATCGAAGCCCGCGCTGTGGGCGGCGATACCACACTCGCGCGTGTGGCGCAGTTGGTGGCGGCGGCGCAGGCGTCTCGTGCGCCGGTGCAAAAGCTGGTGGACCGCGTGAGTGCGGTTTTCGTGCCCGCGGTACTGGGTGTGGCGCTGGCGACATTGGCGGGCTGGCTGCTGGCGGGCGTGGGTTTTGAAGCTGCGCTGATCCATGCCGTGTCCGTGCTGGTGATTGCCTGCCCCTGCGCGCTTGGGCTTGCCACACCCGCGGCCATCATGGCGGGCACGGGGGCGGCGGCGCGGGCCGGCATTTTGCTGCGTGATGCTGATGCGATTGAACGCGCCGGACGCATCACCTTGGTCGCGTTTGATAAGACCGGCACGCTGACGGAAGGCAAGCCGCGCCTGACCGCTTTGCATCCCACGCCGGGCATGACGCGCGACGAAGCCTTGGTGATTGCCGCCGCTTTGCAAGTGGGCAGTGAGCATCCTCTGGCGCGCGCGGTTTTGGCCGAAGCCGGCGCCACTCTGGCCGCCGAGGATTTTCGTGCCCTGCCCGGGCGCGGTGTGGAAGGTGTGGTTGGCGGGCGACGTTATGCGCTTGGCAGTTCCAGGCTGTTGCACGAAGCGGGCGGCGTGCGCGGCGCCTTGACCGATGCCGCAGCCGCAGGTGAAGCGGTGGGGCAAAGCCTATCTTGGCTGATCGAAGGCAACGAAGCGCGCGCGTTTTTCCTGTTTGAAGATGCGCCGCGCGCGGGCGCCGCCGCCGCCGTGGCCGGGCTTGTCGCGCTTGGCGTGAAACCCGCCATGATCAGCGGGGATCAGCGCGCCGCTGCGCTCGCTGTCGCCACCCCGCTTGGCATTACCGATGTCGCCGCCGAGGTTTTGCCCGATGGCAAGGCGGCGCGCATCGCCGCCTGGCAGGAAGCGGGGGAAGCTGTCGCGATGGTTGGCGATGGCGTGAATGATGCGCCGGCACTCGCCAAGGCTGATCTTGGCATTGCGATGGGGACAGGCACGGATATCGCCATTCAATCGGCGGGTGTGACGCTGCTGCATGGCGATCCTGCCTTGGTGCCGGCAACGCTAGAGATCACGCGGCTTACGTTGCGCAAGATCAGGCAAAACCTGTTCTGGGCCTTTGGCTATAATCTGCTCGGCGTGCCGTTGGCGGCCTTTGGCCTGCTCTCGCCCCCGATGGCCGGCGCGGCGATGGCGGCTTCCAGCGTGAGTGTGCTGACGAATGCGCTATTGCTTTCGCGCTGGCGGCCCAGGCCATGAATATCGGCGAAGCTGCCCGCGCATCAGGCATTTCGGCCAAGATGATCCGCCATTATGAGGCGATTGGGCTGATCTCCGCCGGGCGCGGCGCAAATCAATATCGCGTCTACGCCCAAGCAGATGTCGCGGAACTTCGCTTCATTCGCCATGCGCGCGACCTGGGCTTTCCTTTGCAGGATGTGAAGCGCTTGCTGGATTTATGGCGCAATCGCGCGCGGGCGAGTGCGGAAGTGAAGCGGCTTGCGCTAGATCATGTCGCGGCGCTTGAAGCCAAGGCTAAATCACTCAGCGCCATGGCGGAAAGCCTGCGCCATCTGGCTGAGCATTGCCATGGCGATGACCGGCCAGATTGCCCGATTTTGGAAGAGCTAGGCGGAGCATTTTCAAGCCAAGTGGCTTCACTTGGCGACCCGGAAAATGCGACCAAAAGAACTGGAAAGGATGATTGCCATGGCTGACGCCATCACGCTTCAGGTTGAGGGCATGAGTTGCGGGCATTGCATCCGCGCCGTGACCAACGCCATCACGGCGTTGGATCAAGCGGCAAAGGTGGATGTGGATTTGGCTGCCAAGCGCGTGGTCGCGCAAACCAGCCTGCCGCGCGCGGATGTGGTGCGCGCGGTGGAAGAAGAGGGCTTCAGTGTCAAAGCCTGAAAGCGTTAGTCGGGGCGCGCGCCGGAAGCGCGCACGACGGGCGCCCAGCGCGCGGTCTCCTGCCGAAGGAATTCCGCCAGCGCTTCTGGGGTGGAGGCTTCCAGCACCAGCCTGCGCGCGGCCATGGCGGCGACCAGTTCTGGTTCCTTCAAGACACTCTGCATGGCGCCATTGAGTTTCGCCAGGATTGGTGCCGGCAGGCCAGGTGGGGCCATCATCGCGGCCCAATCCACGCCATCAAAACCAGGCAGGCCAGATTCCGCGATGGTTGGGATCTCGGGCAACAGCGGCACGCGCTTGCCATTGGGCACCGCAAGAATGCGTAGCTTGCCCGCTTCCGCCTGTGGAATGCCATTGAGCGCCGTGGTGAAAGCATAATCTACGCGCCCCGCGATTAATTCCGGCAAAAGCGCGCCGCCGCCACGATAGGGCACATGCGTGGTGCGAATGCCTGCCATCAGGTTGAGCTGTTCAGCCGCCAAATGCCCCGCCGATCCAATGCCGGAGGACCCGAAATTCAATGCCTCGGGGCGCGCCTTGGCGGCGGCGATGATATCGGTCACGCTGCGAAAGGGCCGATCCACTGGCACGGCGAGCACATTTGGCACCTCACCCACCAGCGAAACAGGTGTGAGATCCTTCAGCGGATCAAAGGAAAGATTGCCATAGAGCGTTGGGTTGATCGCAAGCGGCCCGATGGTGCCGAGCAGCAGCGTATAGCCATCCGGCGCGCTGCGCGTGGTCGCTTCG
The DNA here is from genome assembly GCA_945874515.1 of Asaia bogorensis. Classification (GTDB taxonomy): domain Bacteria; phylum Pseudomonadota; class Alphaproteobacteria; order Acetobacterales; family Acetobacteraceae; genus Neoroseomonas; species Neoroseomonas bogorensis_B. The sequence continues at coordinate 2,544 of CAMCHA010000155.1, read as the reverse complement.
GTCGCGATATTGCCGCCCGCACCTGGACGGTTTTCGATCACGACAGGCTGGCCGAGCAAGGCCTGCAAGCGTGGCGCAATGGCGCGGGCGAAAACATCGGTGGAACCGCCCGCGGCGAAGCCTACCAGCAGGCGGATCGGGCGATTAGGATATTCCTGCGCCAAGGCGGGTTTCGCCAAAGGCAGCAAAGCCAAACCGGCAAGCAATTCGCGTTTCTTCATCATGGTCCCAGCCCTTTACCTTGTTGATCAGTTCAGGCGGATGCTGATGCTCCGCCCATGGGCTTGCAGCCCCTCGGCTTCAGCCAAAGCCACCGCTGCCGGCCCGATTTGCGCCAGCGCCGCGCCATCCGCTTCCACCCAGCTTGTGCGTTTCAGGAAATCAAAGCTGGAAAGGCCGGAAGCAAAGCGCGCGGTGCGCCCGGTGGGCAGCACGTGATTGGGCCCGGCGATGTAGTCCCCCACCGCTTCCGGGCAGAAGCGGCCCAGAAAGGCCGCGCCGGCGTGGCGGATTTGGCCTAGCAAGCTTCGCGGATCATCCACCATCAATTGCAGATGCTCGGGTGCGAGACGATTGGTGAGCGCCGCCGCTTCCGCCAGATCGCGCACCTTTATCACCGCGCCGTGGCGTGCCCAGCTTTCGCCGGCAATGGCTGCGCGCGGCAGGGTTTTCAGCGCGTGTTCCACGGCCCGCGCGACCGCATCGGCCAGCGCCGTATCAGGCGTGATCAGAATAGATTGCGCGCTTTCATCATGTTCGGCCTGGGCCAGCAGATCCATCGCAACATGGGCAGGATCATTGGTGCCATCGGCAATCACCACCACTTCTGAAGGCCCGGCAATGGAATCAATGCCAACCCGGCCAAAGACCTGGCGCTTTGCTTCCGCGACATAGGCATTGCCCGGCCCGACAATCCGATCCACCGGCGCGATGCTGTCCGTGCCCCAGGCAAGCGCCGCCACGGCTTGCGCGCCACCAATGCGGTAAATCTCCGTCACGCCAGCGCGCTTGGCCGCCGCCAGCACCAAAGGTTTAAGCGCGCCGTCCGGTGTTGGCACCACCATGGCAATGCGCGGCACGCCGGCTGCGCGCGCCGGCAGCGCATTCATCAGCACAGAAGAAGGATAGGTTGCCTTGCCGCCCGGCACGTAAATGCCAACCGCATCCACCGGTCCCCAGCGGAGTCCAAGCGTAAGACCAGCATCGTCGCGCATCACCAAATCCTGCGGCAATTGCGCACGGTGAAACGTCTCGATCCGCTCCGCTGCCAGGTTGAGTGCTGCGCGGAGATCTGGCGCGATGGTCGCATCTGCCGCTTCAATTTCGGCCTCTGTCACGCGCAAGGCGGTGGCGCTGCCCGGCTGCCAACGGTCAAAGCGCGCGGTGTATTCCACCAAAGCCGCATCACCGCGCGCGCGGATATCGGCGATGATGCCGGCGACCACGCCATCCACCTTCTGCGTGGTTTCGCGGGCGTCATCCAAAAGCGCCGTGAAGGCGGCTTCAAACCCTGCTTCGCGCGTATCCAACCGCTTCATGTGGCGGCTTCCAACGCGGCGCGGAAGCGCGCAATCCAGGCGCCAATCGCCTCGGGCCGTGTTTTCAACGCGGTGCGATTGACGATGAGTTTGGAGGTGACATGAGCGATTACTTCACCTTCTTTGAGGCCATTGGCCTTCAACGTTGAACCCGTTTGCACCAAATCCACAATCAAACGCGCAAGCCCCATGGAAGGCGCCAATTCCATCGCGCCATTCAAATGCACAATCTCCGCCTGCACGCCGCGCGCGGCAAAATGGCGCTGCGCGATATTCGGGTATTTCGTGGCGACGGTGATGCGTGACCAGCGGCGCGGATCATCCGAGATGGCGTTCACCGGTTCGGCAATCGAAACCCGGCAGCGGCCAATGCCCAAATCGAGCGGGGCATAGATCTCCGGATAATCAAATTCCATCAGCACATCGGAACCACAAACGCCAATCGCTGCCGCGCCATGGGCCACGAAAGTCGCGACATCGAAGGGGCGCACGCGAATGACATCCACCGTCGGATCATTGGTGGGGAAGCGGAGCCGGCGACTATCTTCATCCGCGTAATCAGCGGCCGGGATCAGGCCGGCGCGTGATAGGACAGGATGAAGTTCCTTCAGGATGCGCCCCTTGGGCAGGGCAATCACCAGCGGCGTATCGGTTTCAGCCGGTGCGCCATTCAGCGCATTGCGGATCGGGATATCCATGACAATCAGCCCGCCAGTCTTTCTATATCGGCGCCCACCGCCGCGAGTTTCGCTTCAACCCGTTCATAGCCGCGATCGAGGTGATAAACGCGGTTCACGATCGTCTCACCTTCCGCCGCCAGCCCGGCGAGAATAAGGGAGACCGAGGCCCGCAAATCAGTCGCCATCACCGGCGCGCCGGAAAGCTTTTTCACGCCGCGCACAATGGCGGAAGCGCCATGGAAATTGATGCGCGCACCCATGCGCGAAAGCTCCGGCACATGCATGAAGCGGTTTTCGAAGATCGTCTCGGTGATCATGGAAGCGCC
>CAMCHA010000154.1 GCA_945874515.1 Asaia bogorensis | reverse complement strand
TCAAGCGCCTCAGGCTCCGGCGCCACTATCACCTCCGGCACTTCCGCTGCCGCCTCGGCTTTGGCATTTTCTGGATCGGTCATTCGGCCATTTCCGATAGATCGTCGGGGATCATGAAGCGCACCAGCCGCCCGCCGCCTTCAGCCAGGCTTGGCCAAGGGTTGGAGATGCTGAATTCCGCCAAAGCCGCGGTCGGGAAGGCCTCCGCCATGCGCCGCGCATCCGGGCTGCGGGCCATGGAATCCGCCCCGGTGAGCGCCAGGGCCAGGTCATGCAACCCCGGATTATGGCCAATCAGCAGCACACTCCGCGCGGTTTCCGGCACGCGGTGCAAAAGGCCGAGTAGGCTCTGCCAGGATGCCAGATAAAGCTCGTCCATCGGTTCGATGATTGGACTATCGGGCAGGGGGGAGAGCACTTCAAGGGTTTGCAGCGTGCGCCTGGCAGAAGAAACCAGCACCACATCAGGCGAAAGACCAAGCCCGCGCATCGCATTGGCCATGGCTACCGCCGCGCGCCTTCCCCTGCCATTCAAGGGCCGGGCATGATCGGCCAATGCCGGGTCATCCCAGGCGGATTTGGCATGGCGCAGCAGGAGGAGTTGACGCATCGCGAATCCTTATTCGCACAACGCGGCCAGTTTGTCGCGCCCCTCGCGCTTTCGCCGCGCGTGACCATTTGGAGACAGAACATCGGAGGGCAGCATGGCTGAAGCATCAATCCTGATTCTGGGCGCGACCGGCGCGGTGGGGGCGGCGCTGGCGCGGCGCGTGGCGTCACGAGGGCTTCGCCCCGTGCTGGTGGCGCGCGATCCCGCGCGGCTGGCCGCCCTTGCCGCGGAAATCCCTGGCAGCATCGCGATCCCCGCTGATGTGGAGGACGCGGCGGCCTTGCGCGGCGCGGTGGTTGCTGCCGGCACACCCTTGGCCGGGCTTGCCTATTGCGTGGGCTCCATCGCGCTAAAGCCGCTGAAACGCGTCACCGAGGCCGATATGATGAGCGCCTTTCGTCTGAATGCGCTCGGCGCCATGCTGGCCGTGCAGGCGGCGCAGGATGCGCTGGCGGCGGGGCGGGGGTCGGTCGTGCTGTTTTCGTCCATCGCCGCACGGGCGGGCTTCACCAACCACGCGGCGATTGCCGCCGCCAAGGGCGCGGTGGAGGGCCTCACGGTCGCACTCGCTGCCGAATTGGCGCCTGCCATTCGCATCAATTGCATCGCGCCATCGCTGACCCGCAGCAGCATGGCCGCGCCCTTGTTGGCGAATGCGCAAATGGCGGAAGCGATTGCCAAGCAGCACCCCATCCCCCGGTTGGGGGAAGGTGATGATGCCGCCGCGCTGGCGGATTTTCTGCTATCAGATCAGGCAGGCTGGATTACCGGCCAAATCATGGCCGTGGATGGCGGCCGTTCAACGCTGCGGAGCCGCGGATGATGTTGCGTCGTGCTTTTCTCATGCTGCCAGGGCTGCTGCTGCCCGCCGGCGCCTTCGCCGCCCCTGGCCCGGTACGGTTTCGCGTGCTGCGCGAAGGAAAAGAAATTGGCACGCATCAGGTAAGGCTTTCGGGCAATGCGCAGCGGCTTACGGTGCAAAGCGACATCGCCTTGCAGGTGAAGCTCGCCGGCTTCACCGTGTTTCGCCTGCGCCATGAGATCGCGGAAGAATGGGCGAATGACCGGCTGCAACGCCTGACATCCCGCCATGACCGCAATGGCACCGTGACCGAAGCGCGCGTTGCTGTCGAAGGTGGTGCTTTGGTGGCGCAGGGGCCGGAGGGCACGCAGCGCCTGCCCGCCAATGCCGCACCGCTTACCTGGTGGAATGGCGGGAACTTCTCCCGCCCGTTGATCCGCCCACTGAATTGTACGCTTATCGCGAGCACTGCGGCGCGCAGCGCGGTGCCGAGCGGCGGCGTGCAATTCACCCTGAATGGCGCGGTTGACGCCGTGGCGCGCTACGATGCCGCAGGCCGCTGGGTGGCGCTGACCACCAAGGGCGAGGATGGCAGCGCCGTTGTTTATGAGCTGATGGGATGACCAAAACCGCAGCACTACGCGTGGTGCTGGGCGATCAATTGACACCCGGTCTTTCCGCTTTGGAAGGGTTGGATCCCAAACGGGATCGGGTATTGATGATGGAGGTGATGGCGGAATGCACCTATGTGCCCCATCACCCGCAAAAGATCATCCTGATCCTGTCAGCCATGCGCCATTTCGCCCGCGCTTTGGCAGCGCGCGGCGTGGCCGTGGATTACATCCGCCTGGATGATCCGGCGAATACGCAAAGCTTTGCCGGTGAAGTGGCGCGCGCGGTGGCGCGGCATCGGCCTGAGCGCATCATCACAACCCATCCCGGCGAATGGCGCGTGTTGCAGGATATGGAGGCTTGGGAAACAGCGCTCGGCCTGCCGGTGGAAATTCGCCCGGATCATCGCTTCATCTGCGACCTGCCGCGCTTTCGCGCCTGGGCCAAGGGGCGCAAGCAATACCGCATGGAGTTTTTCTATCGTGAAATGCGCCGCGAAACCGGGCTTTTGATGGAAGGCGATGAGCCCGCCGGCGGCGCCTGGAATTACGATGCCGAAAACCGCGCGACCCTACCTGCCGGCGTGACACCGCCCGCCGCGCCGCGCTTTGCGCCGGATGAAATCACGCGTGACGTGATTGCTTTGGTCGCTGAGCGTTTCGGCGCGCATTTCGGCGTGGGTGAGGGCTTCGCCTGGCCCGTGACGGCGCACGATGCCGAAGCGGCGTTGGCAGCGTTTATCCGGGATCGCCTGCCGCGCTTTGGCGATTATCAGGATGCCATGGCGGCGGGGCAGCCTTTTCTGTTTCATTCCCTGATTTCCACTAGCCTCAATATCGGCCTGCTTGATCCGCGCGCGATTTGCCGCGCGGCGGAACATGCTTGGCGTGATGGCACGGCGCCACTCAATGCGGTTGAGGGTTTCATTCGCCAGATCATTGGCTGGCGCGAATATGTGCGGGGGCTCTATTGGCTGCTCATGCCCGGTTACGCGGAAGGCAATGCGCTTTCGGCCAAGCGCCCCTTGCCGGCGTTTTACTGGGGCGCGGAAACCTCCATGCGCTGCATGTCGCAAGCTGTGGGGCAGACGCGCGATCACGCCTATGCGCATCACATCCAGCGCCTGATGATCACGGGGAATTTCGCGCTGATCGCGGGGCTTGATCCAGCCGAGGTCAATCGTTGGTATCTGGCTGTCTATGCCGATGCCTTTGAATGGGTGGAATTGCCGAATACCCAAGGCATGGCGCTTTACGCCGATGGCGGGGTTATGGCGTCCAAGCCTTATGCGGCTTCGGCCGCTTATATCAACCGCATGGGGGATTATTGCCGCGGCTGCGCGCATGACGCGAAGGATGCGGTGGGGCCGCGCGCCTGCCCCTTCAATTTCCTGTATTGGGATTTCATCGCCCGCCATGCGGAGGATTTTGCGCGCAATCCGCGCATGGCGATGCCGGTGATGGGCTTGCGTAAACTGAAGCCCGAAAAACTGGCCGCCATGCGCGCCAAGGCGCGGGCATTTTTGGATGGGCCGGAAATGCGGGCTTGACGCGCCTGTTTTCTTTCGGGTGCTTTCCGGCTTAGCCTTGCCTGTCCCAAGCCGGAGGTCCCCCCCCATGCCCCTTTCCCGTCGCGCCACGCTGATTGGTGCCAGTGCCATCTTCGCTGCCAGTGGCGCACAAGCGCAGAATTTCCCAACGCGCCCGGTGCGGCTGATTGTGCCGATCGCGCCAGGTGGCGCCAATGACATCATTGCGCGCATGATAGCCGAACGCTTGGCCCCCGTGCTTGGCCAGCCCGTGGTGGTGGAAAACCGCGCCGGCGCCGGCGGTAATCTTGGCGCGCTGGCGGTCGCTCAGGCCGAGAAGGATGGGCATACGCTGTTGTTCACCTCGGCCAATGTGCTGGTGGCGAACAAGTATTTGTATCGCACGCAAATGCCGCTTGATCCGATGCGCGATCTGGCGCCGGTGACGCGCGTTGCGGTGGGCAGCATCCTTTTGGTGGTGAATAGCCAGCGCCCCTATCGCACGCTGGGTGAATTGATTGAATTCGCCCGTGCCAATCCGGGCCGTGTCACCATGGGGTCTTCTGGCACAGGCACGATCAGCCATTTGTTCCTGGAAAAGCTCAACCGCGCCGCCGGCATTCAAGTCACCCATGTGCCGTATCGTGGAGGCTCCCTCGCCATTCAGGACCTCGCTTCCGGCACGATTGATATGATGTTCGATGCCATTCCGGCGCTTTTGCCGCATGTGCGCGAAGGCCGCTTCCGGCCGCTGGTGGTGGGCAGCGCGCAGCGCATCACCTATGTGCCGGAAATCGCCAATGTGCCCGGCATGTATGAGGCGCTGCCCGGCAAGGGCTTTGATGCGCTGAATTGGTGGTCTGTCGTGGCCCCTGCCGGCACGCCTGCCCCTGTGATCAATACGCTGCATGCCGCGCTGACCCGCGTCATGGCTGATGAGGCTCTGGCGGCAAGGCTGAGGCCGATGAGCTTCCAGCCCACCACCGATGCAACCCCCGCCGCTTTTGGCGAATTCTGGCGCGCGCAAGAACCCATCTGGCGCGATCTGGTGCAACAATCTGGCGCAACCGCGGAGTGATACCCATGACGACCGAAATCGAATGGATGAAAATGACATCCGAAGAACTCAATGCCCGTGCCGCGGCGGGGGCATTGGTGATCATCCCTGTGGCATCCTTGGAACAGCACGGGCCGGCACTTGCGACCGGCGTTGATATCATCTGCGCCACGGGGGTGGCGCATCGCGTCGCGCGGCGCATGGCCCAAGCTGGCGAACAGGTGGTGGTCACACCCTGCGTCTGGACCGGTTTGGCCGAACATCACGTGCCCTTTGGCGGCACAGTGACGCTGGATTATGCAGCCTTTGGGGGCGTGTTGCGTGGTATTGTGCGCTCCGCCGCGCGTGCCGGCTTCAAGCGCGCAATGCTGCTGAACGGCCATGGCGGCAATTCGGAAGCGGTGGCCGTGGCCGCCGTAGATGCGCAGGCCGAAAGCGGCATTCCTGTTGCCGCCGCGACCTATTGGCACATGGCGGGCGATGCCTTCGCACCTATTCTGGAACGCCAATCCAATGTGCTGCATGCGTGTGAGGCTGAGGCTTCCATGGTCATGACCCTGATGCCCGAAGCGGTGCGCCCCGCACGCCTTTCCGAACAGCATGGTCCGCATAGCACGCGGGTTGAGGGCCAGCCGCCCGCCTTGGCGCGGCGGCGTTCCTTCAAGGAACTCAGCGCCAATGGCGTGATAGGCGATGCGCGCAGCGCCACTGCCGCGAAGGGTGAGGCTTTGCTGGAAGCCGCTGCTGAACGCATTGCGCGGGATTTGGCGAACCCAAAGCTATGGAGTTGAGGTAGCTGGCTCCAAGGCCTCAAACGGCAAATCAATCCAGGCCAGCGCGCCGCCTTTCCCCGCGCCGGTATCAAGGAAAATCGCCCGCCCACCCAAGGCACCACGCATCTCGTGCGGCCGCCCATTGCTGGAGCGATTATCGTGCCCGACATAGGCTGTTATGCCATGGGGAATGCGCCCCACCCAGCGCGTGGCGCGCATGGGGTAGCCATCCGGCCCGCGCTGGCCGGTTACTTCACCATAAAGGGCGCGGGATAGCGGGCCATCCGGGCGGCGCGTGCCGGCATCTTCGGGCGGTGCGCGATGCAGCATGGCATCATGATAGGCGGCATGGATGAACATGGCCTGACCCAGCCGCAGCCAGGCCGGCGCGCGGGCAATCTCGGCCACCGCGCGCGCCGTCAGCGCCGTGCCGTCAGGGGCTGCCTGCAATTGCTCCAAGGTGCGGCCAAGCCCCTCCGGTGCCACGAACAACTTGGCACTTGCATGGCCAATCAACGCGCGGCGGAGCTTGTGTTCGTGATTGCCCAGCAGGAACACCCCGCGCCTTTCATCGAGCATGGCGAAAGCGCGCCGCAGCACGCCGGGGCTATCCGGTCCGTAATCCACCAAATCACCAAGCTGGATGATGAAAAGGCCGAGCGCCGTAGCCCCCGCAAGGGCAGCCTCAAAAGCCTCGGCCTCTCCATGCACATCGCCCACCACGCGCAGCCCGGAAAAGCCGGCGTCACGCAGCCTCCGCGCCGAGATCATCCGCCGCGCAGCGCCGCGAAGGCAGCCAGCGCCCGGGCGCGGCCTTCCGCTAAGCCAATCACCGGCTTCGGGTAGGTGCCGCCAAGCGTCACCCCAGCACCGCGCAGGATCATCTCCGGCGCCTCAAAGGGCTTATGGATGAAGCGCGCCGGCAGCTTGGCCAATTCCGGGCACCAGGCGCGGATGTAATCCCCCTCTGCGTCGAATTTCTCGCCCTGCAGCACCGGGTTGAAGATGCGGAAATAGGGTGCGGCATCCGCCCCGCAGCCCGCAACCCATTGCCAGGAAGCGCTATTGGCCGCGAGGTCCGCATCCACCAGCGTGTCCCAGAACCAGGCCTCACCGGCTTGCCAGGGTTGCAGCAAATGTTTCACGAGAAACGAAGCTGTGATCATGCGCACGCGATTATGCATCCAGCCTATCTGCCAAAGCTGGCGCATGCCGGCATCCACAATCGG
>CAMCHA010000153.1 GCA_945874515.1 Asaia bogorensis | reverse complement strand
CTGGTGCTGCTGGCTTCGGCACCAAGCCTTGCGCTTGCGCAGGCCCCCGGGCTGCCGCCGATGGCCCCGTCGCCAAGTATTGCTCCAGTCCTGCCGGCCCAACAGCCTGCGGCAGCGCCCGGAACGCCAGCGACGCCCGCCGGTACAACGCAGGACGCGCCCGTCACTTTTACGGCCGATGAAGTCCAATATGATCAGAACGCGGCTTTGGTTGTGGCGCGGGGAAATGTGGAAGCCTTCCAGGGTGGGCGCATCCTGCGTGCCGATGAACTGACCTATAACCGTAATACGGGTGTAGCGACCGCGCGCGGCAATGTGCAACTGATCGAGGCAGATGGCCAGGTGATGTTCGCGGAAAGCGCTGAACTTTCCAATCAGATGCGCGATGGCGTGCTGGAGGGGCTGCGCGGGTATCTACTGCAAAATGGCCGGATCGCCGCCACGGGCGCGCGGCGGACAGATGGCTCGATTTTTGATCTTTCGCGCGTTGTCTATTCGGTCTGTGACCCCTGCAAGGATGATCCGCTAGCGCCGCCCCTCTGGCAATTGCGCGCGCGCACGGCAACCCTGGATCGTAACGAACAGCAAGTGCGCTATCGCGGTGCGTCCCTGGATATGGCGGGTGTGCCGGTGATGTGGCTGCCCTATTTCCAGCATCCTGATGGGTCTGCTGCGCGACAATCCGGGTTTCTGAGCCCAAGCTTCGGCATCACCAAATATCTCGGTGGTTTCGTTGAAACGCCCTATTACTGGGCGATTGATGAAAGTCAGGAATTAGTGCTGCGGCCCACCATCGCCACGAGCGTTGCGCCTAATCTTGGCGTGGATTACCGCCGTCGCTTCAATAATGGCGAGATAGAGGTACTAAGTTCCATCGGCCAGCTTGATGGCAAGGACGGCACGGAAGAAGGCTTTGCCGGCCATATCTTCGCTAAGGGTCGCTTTTCGCTTGATGAAACCTGGCGCGCGGGATTCGATGCAAACCGCGCGAGTTCAGAACAATATCTCCGCGTCTATCGCTATGGCGGGCAGCGTGTTCTGCCGACGACGCTTTTCACCGAAGGTTTTTGGGGTAGCGAAGGTTTTGCGCGGTTTGACGCCCGTGCCTATCAGGGCCTGCGCCGCACCGATGACATTAGCCGCATTCCGCTGGTGCTACCCAATATCTATGCCGATTGGGAATCCCCAGAAGACTCAATTGGCGGGCGCTTCACCGTGGACACCTGGAATTTCGCCATATTTCGCGGTACCGGCACAAGTACGCGTCGCGCTTCATCGCGCATCGGCTATGCTCTGCCACGGATGGATGATCTGGGCGGTATATGGACGCTCCGCGCACAAAGCGATCTGGCTGCTTATGATTTCGAGGACATCAACCTCGCGCCCAATTACGCGACCGGCAGCCCCAATGGGCAAAGTGCCGCGGCCAATATTCGCGCGGCACTTGATTGGCGCATGCCCTTCCTTCGCGATGGTGGCGACTGGGGCAGCCAGGTGGTCGAACCGCGGATCCAATTGGTGACCGGCCCCATGACCGGCAGCCAGTATCGCATCCCGAATGAAGACAGCATTGTCTTTGACTTCACAGACGCCAATCTGTTTTCGCTCAATCGCTTCACCGGTCGAGATCGGCAGGAAGGTGGCACGCGCGCGGATATGGCGCTGCGTGGCGCCTGGTTTCTGCCCCAGGATCGGCAGCTTGAAGCCATTGTTGGGCGATCCTTCCGCGTTCAGGAAGATGGCGGTCCCTTCTACCCTTATAGTGGTCTTGAAAATCGGGCTTCCGATTGGGTCAGCCGGCTCACCTTCCGCCCAAATTCTTGGATTGATCTGACCGGCCGCGCCCGCCGCGGTGGGGAGAGCTTTGCCGCCCGCGCCTATGATGTCAGCACGACCGTTCGGCCTTTGAGCGATACCTCCTTCACCCTTGGCTACCTGCAAGCCCCGCCCATGCCCTATCTCAATCCGGTGGCGCAGCGTGAGGAAATCTACGTGGGCGCTACTCAGCGTCTTGGTCTATGGCGCGTCAGCGCCTTTGGGCGGCAGGATATCCAGCTTGATCGCCCGGTGGCCCTGGGACTTTCGGCGCTGTATGAGGATGAGTGCTTCATTTTTGAAACGCGCTTCGTCAAACGCTATGCGGAAGACCCGTCGACCAATGATTTTTACCCAGGGTCCACCATGCTGCTGTTCCGCTTTGGCTTTAAAACCATCGGTGATTTCGGAGTGAGGGCTTTATGAGCTATTGGGCCACTCCGCTCGTCAAGGGCGGCAAGCTGCAGGAGGCATTCATGCGCGCCGTGATGTTGTCGCGAAAGCCATATCTGGCGCTGGTACTGCTGGCGACTTTGCTGATGCCCGCCGCCACCATGCCGGCCGCCATGGCGCAATCCGCAGGTGGCAGCGTTAATAGCATTGTCGCCGTGGTAAATGGTGATGTCGTCACACGTAGCGAAATCGAAAGCCGGCGCCGCCTGCTGGCACTTTCCGCTGGTGTTGCGGGAGATGCCGGCGCGCAGGGTGGGGATCAGATCCTGCGCCTGCTGATTGATGAGCGGTTGCGCATCCAGGAACTCAGCCGACGGCGCATCCCTGTGACGGATCAGGATATCGCAAGCTCGGTCGCCAATATCGAAAGCCGCAACGGGCTGCCCCAGGGCGGCGTAGTACAAAATCTGCGCCGCGCCGGGATCGAGCCGCGCGTGCTTTATGATCAGATCCGCGCGCAAATCGGCTGGGCACGGCTGTTGCGTGGCATGCTTGGTGAACAGGCTACTATTTCAGATGCTGAAGTTAATGAATTCCTGGCCGCTCAACGCGCTCGGCTTGGTGAACCAGAATTCCTGACCTCCGAAATCTTCATCCCCGTGGAAAATCCGGGGCAGGAAGCGCAGGTGCGCCGCTTCGTGACCGATGTCATTCAGCGCCTGCGCCAGGGTGTGCCCTTTGCCATGGTGGCCGCACAATTCAGCCAATCACAAACCGCGATCCAGGGCGGCGCGATGGATTGGATGACAGCGGATCGCTTTGACACGGAAGTCGCCAAAATCCTCCGCCAAATGCCTGAAGGGGCCGTCAGCAATGCCATCCGCGTCCCTGGCGGTTTTGAAATTGTCATGCTGCGGGACAAACGCGTCTCAGGCCGCGATATGGCAACCATGATGACGATGCGTCAGGTATTCTTGCCCTTTGAAGGGCAGGTTAATCCGCAGGCCCCGACAGCGCAGCAATTGGCGCAATTGCAGCGCGCTCAGGTGCTTTCCGATCAGGCCCGCGGCTGCGAGGCGATGGATGCCGCCGCACGCGGTAGCCCGCGCCCCGCGGATCCGGGCCCAGTGCGTCTGGACAATATCAACCCACCCGAATTGCGCGATCTGCTGGGCAGCCTGCCCATCGGACGTGCTTCGCAGCCGATCATTTCCATGGATGGCGCGTTGCTCTTCATGGTTTGCGCGCGCGAAACCCGCAATCTGGCGGAAGCCAATCCGCAGCAAGCGCGCGATATCCTGCTGCGCGATCGGATTGAATTGCTTTCCCGCCAATTGCAGCGCGATTTGCGCCGCCGCGCACAAATCGAAATTCGCACCAATAGCGCCGCACGTCCGGGCTGAAGGTGTGACCAAGCCTGAACTACCAAGCGTCAGCGATACCATCGCGCGGCATGGGCTAAATGCGCGCAAGGCGCTCGGCCAGCATTTCCTGCTTGATCCGGTCATATGTGCACGCATTGCTTCCCTCGCGGGTGACCTTGCGGGCAGGCATGTGCTGGAAGTGGGGCCGGGGCCGGGTGGGCTGACGCGCGCTTTGCTGGAAACCGCTGCCGCATCAGTGCTGGCGGTGGAATTGGATGCGCGCGCCGTGATTGCCTTGCAGGAACTGGTCGCGGCCTATCCCGCGCGGCTACGCGTGTTGGAAGCCGATGCGCTTGGCGTGGACCCGGCCGAGGCCCTGCCCGCGCCGCGGCGCATCATCGCCAACCTGCCCTATAATGTCGCGAGCCCCTTGCTGGTGCGCTGGTTGCGCAGCGCCGCAGCGCTGGAGGGCATGACGTTGATGTTCCAGCTTGAAGTGGCGGAACGCATCACGGCGGCCCCCGCCACATCCGCTTATGGGCGGCTGGCCGTACTCGCCCAATGGCGCTGCCGCTGCGATTTGCTGTTGCGCCTGCCACCCGGCGCCTTCAGCCCGCCGCCCAAGGTCTCGTCCGCCGTAGTCGGCTTTACGCCCCATGCGGATGACCCGCCGCCCGCGCTATTCGCCGCCATGGAAAAACTCACCGCCGCCGCTTTCGGGCAAAGGCGCAAAATGCTGCGCGGCGCGTTGAAATCGCTTGGTGGTGCAGAGGCGCTGTTGGACGAGGCCGTCATTGCCGGGGATCGGCGCGGAGAAACCCTGACAGTGGCGGAATTCGACCGGCTGGCGCGGATATTGGCCAGCCGAGGTTAAACCCAGCGCCGCACGCGGGTGCGATAAGCCTCATAAGCCGCGCCGAAACGCGTGCTGAGGTAGGCTTCCTCCTTCGTCACCACCAGCCGATCCAGCGCCAAATGGCAAACCAGCAGCGCAAGCCAGCCCCACAGATCGCCCCAGCGCAGCGCAAAGCCTAGCATCACCACCAGAAAGCCAAGGTAGATCGGGTTGCGGCTGAAGCGAAACGGCCCCGCCGTCACCAGCGCCGCATCGGGCTTGTCCGGCCTTGGGTCATTGCCCGCCTGCACCAGCGTCAGTAGCGACCAGCCAATCAGGCCAATCCCCAGAAAAAGGACCAGCATGCCGTAATTTGGCAAGGGCGGGCCGAGCACCAAGGGCACGAAAAGATGCGCTAACCAGGCCACCGCCAGCACACCCCCCACCAGCACGGGTGGCGGCAGGCGCACGCCGGGGCCGTGATCTGTGCTGGTCATGCTTTTTCCTCCGGCAGCTTCATCCAGGGGGGCGGTTGCGGCGTCAGGCGCGCACCGCCTGCCGTCAGTGCCCCCTTGTCCAACCATTCCAGCCGCAGCAGCGCCAGGCCCTGAGCGGCCTGGCTGGAGCGCATCTCCCCGGCCTCAGCCCCCTCCGGCGTCAGAATGAGGGTGCCGCGTTCGGGCGCGGGGCCTTCAATCGCCACCAGCACCAGGCGGCGCTTCAGTAGGCCGCGATAGCGCGTCCGCGCCGTGAGTTCCTGGCCCATATAGCAGCCCTTGGTCCAGGAAATGCCGTTGAGCTCATCAAAGCCGCCTTCCAGCAGCACGGATTTCTCGGCCTCCATATCCTTGGAACCATCGGGCAGGCCAAGGGCAAGGCGATGCGCGTCATAATCCGCCGCATTGGCCGAAACCGGGATAGGCGCGGGCGCCAGCACCCGCCAACCCGCTTCCGGCAGGCGCGGATCGCGTGCTGCCAAGCCCGCTGGCGGCGTCCCTTCCCCCCAGGCGGCATGCACCCGCCAATCCGCTGAGGCATCACGTAACACCACCTTGGCGCGCAGCCTGAAGCGCGAAAGGCGCTGGATCAGCATGGCTAGCTGCGCCGCTTCAACATCCAAAAGCAGCAAATCGCCCGAGGCAATCACGAAGAAATCCGCGAGCCACTTGCCTTGCGGCGTCAGCAGCGCGGCCCAAAGCGCCTGATCCGCCCGCGCCTTGATCACATCATTGGAAATCAACCCCTGCAGGAAGGCCACACGGTCCTCCCCCGAGATCTCCAAAACGGCACGGTCTGGCAGCAGCGCGATTTTCATGCCCTAAACCTGTGTCGGCTGAGGCGCCGCTGCAACCTCCCCCTCGCGCACCGGAAGTGGTAAGGGCGCGGGGTGCGCATTCTTTTCATCTCCTCCACCCGCATTGGCGATGCTGTGCTGTCTACGGGCTTACTGGATCACCTGATGCGGGCGCATCCAGAGGCACGCTTCACCATTGTCTGCGGGCGGGTGGCGGAGGGGGTGTTTCGGCGGATGCCGCGGCTTGATCGGCTGATTGCCGTGGAAAAGCGGCGCTATTCGCTGCATTGGCTGGAAATCTGGGGCGCCTTGGCCTTCACGCGCTGGGATTTGGTGGTGGATTTGCGGGCTTCGGCCATTGCCTGGCTGCTCTGGACGCGGGATCGCAAAATCATCCAGGGCGGGCGGCGGCCCGGCCATCGGCTGACCCATTTGGCGGCACTTTTGGGTGTGAGCCCCCCGCCGCTGCCGGTGATCTGGACCTCGCCGGAAGATACCGCCCGCGCCGCCGCGCTGCTTCCGGAAGGGCTTCCCTGGCTGGTGCTGGGGCCAACGGCGAATTGGCATCGCAAGGTCTGGCCGGCGGAACGCTTCGTGGAACTCGCCCTCAGCCTCACCGCACCGGATGGCGCCCTTCCAGGCGCCGGGATTGCCATTCTGGGCGGGCCGGGGGATCAGGAACGCAGCATGGCGACCCCCGTTCTGACCGCCTTGCCCCAGGCGCTTGACCTGGTGGGCAAGCTCAACCTGCCGGAAGTGGCGGCGGTGCAGGCGCGCGCCGCCATCTTCATCGGCAATGATTCCGGGCTGATGCATCTGGCCGCTGCCGCCGGCGCGCCCACACTTGGCCTGTTTGGCCCAACCCCTTCAGACGAATATGGCCCAGCCGGCCCCAAGGCGCAGGCCGTGCTGGCCGCTGGCCCACCCGGCCAGGG
>CAMCHA010000152.1 GCA_945874515.1 Asaia bogorensis | reverse complement strand
GTGCTTGGCGTGACGCTGGTGATGAATATCTTTGGCTTTTCCTATAATTCCATCCTGCCGGCCTTTGGTGATCGCGCCTTTGGGGCGAGTGCCATTCAAATCGGCTTTCTTGCTGCGGCTGAACCACTTGGCGCGCTGATTTCGGGCCTTGCCTTAGCGCTTAGGCGCGGGCCACAGGCGGGCAGGGGGCTTTTGCTAATGGGCTCCACCGCCTTTCTGTCGGTGCTGGTGCTGGCCGCACTGGCCCCTTCACTCTGGCTTGCGGCCTTGCTGCTGATGCTGGGCGGCTTTGGCACGGCCGCCTTCGCCAGCCTGCAAACCGGCATTGTGATCATGGAAGCACCGGTGGAGGCGCGGTCGCGCATTCTGGGCTTGACCACCACCTGCATCGGCACTGGGCCGCTTGGCGTGCTGGTTCTGGGGGCGCTGGCGGATGGCATCGGTCCGCCCTTTGCCATTGCGGGCTTTGCGTTTTTGGGCCTGGTTTTTCTGGCTTTGGTCGCCTTCGCCACGCGGCGCTGAAACACTTGCCGCATTCCTGCCTTGTAAGACGCCTAAAAAATCCTTGCGAGTTTGCACCGCAAGGTCGAAGCTTCGCGTAAGGCTCACGTTTGGACTGATTGGAATCGCGATGCAGGTCTACCTGCCTATCGCTGAAATGAGTGTAGATGCCCTGCTGCTGCTTGGCATCGGCTTTGGCGTGGGCTGGCTTTCGGGCTTGTTCGGGGTGGGCGGCGGTTTTCTGCTGACGCCGCTTTTGATGCTGATCGGCATTCCCTCCGCCGTCGCGGTGGCTTCCGGCGCCAATCAAACACTGGGTGCCTCCGTTTCTGGCCTGATTGCGCAATGGCGGCGCGGCAATGTGGATTGGCGGATGGGGCTTACGCTTTTCGCGGGTGGGCTGCTGGGTTCCGCACTTGGCGTTCAGATTTTCGCGCTTTTGAAGCGTTGGGGCCAGGTGGATGTTGCGGTCTCACTTTTCTACGTAGTGATCCTTGGCATTGTTGGCGCCTTGATGGTGCGTGAAAGCGTCACAGCGCTGCTCCGGCGCCGGCGCGGAACGGCGCCGCGACGGAAGCTTCATGAGCATACCTGGCTGCATGGCCTGCCCTTCAAGCTGCGCTTTCGTGATTCCAGGCTGTATATTTCGGTGATTCCGCCGCTTTTGATCGGCTTTGGCATTGGCATGCTTTCCGCCATCATGGGGGTGGGCGGTGGCTTCATGCTGGTGCCGGCCATGATCTATATCCTCGGCATGCCGACCGCGATTGTGATTGGCACATCCCTGTTTCAGGTGGTTTTCGTCTCGGCCAATGTCACGCTGTTGCAAGCCTGGCAGGTGGGCAGCGTGGATATTGTGCTGACCATGTTGCTGCTGGTTGGTGGTGTGGCGGGCGCGCAGTTTGGCGCCGCCATGGGCACCAAGCTGCGGGGCGAGGAAACCCGTGCCCTGCTCGGGCTTTTGGTGCTGTCTGTTGCTATCGGCCTTGCCTGGAACCTGCTGCAAACGCCAAGCCGCGCCTTTACCATCAGCCCCATCTCATGAAGGCGCTCGCCCGCACATTATGGGTGTTGGGCAGCCTTTTGGGGGCCGGCATGGCTTCGGCATCGCCCATCACGGCCGAGCTTTCAACAGATAGGGTTGAGATCTCCACCGGCTTTACCGGCGCATCTGTTCTGGTTTTTGGCGCGACGCAAAACCCCTTGGGCGGCGATCCGCCAGAAGATTTGATCGTGGTCGCAACCGGCCCGACCCAGGGCGTGGTGGTGCGCCGCAAGATCAATGTGCTGGGGATTTGGCTGAATGGCCCTTCCACGCGCTTTCCGGAGGTGCCGGGCTTTTATGCCTTGGCTGGCACGCGCCGCGTCTGGGAAATCCTGCCTGAGGAAGAACGGCGGCAATATCGCCTGGGTTTTGACAATCTGCGCCTGCGAAACGAAGGCAATCGCAACCCGGCTTTTCGTGCTGCCTTGCTTGAACTGAAGCAGGCCGATGGGCGCTGGCAGGAATATGCCTCGCCGGTTTCCCGTGCCGGGGAGCGCCTGTTCAGTGCGCGCATCGCCTTCCCCGACACTGTACAGACCGGGGATTATCAGATTGAGGTTTTGCTGGTGCGCGAGAACCGCGTGATTGCGCGGCAGGAATTGTCGCTGCGGGTGGAGCGCGTGGGCACAGCGGCCGAGATTGCCTCGCTCGCCCGCGGTCAGCCGCTGCTTTACGGCGTGCTATGTATTGTCTTGGCTGCGCTGGCCGGCTGGCTCGGCAGCGTGCTGTTCAGGAGAAATTAATGACCGGTTCCGAAGAAGCCGCCGCTGCCGCCACCAAAGCCAAACGGGATCGCGTTTTCCTGGTGGTGGTGGATGACAGCGCCGAACAGGCGGTGGCCTTGCGCTATGCGTGCCTGCGCGCCCGCAAGGGCGGTGGGCGCGTGGCCTTGCTGCGGGTGCTGGAACCGGTGGGGCTGGTGGAATGGGCTGGCGTTGGCGTGATGATGCAGGAAGAACGCCGTGCGGAGGCTGAGCGGCTACTGGCTGGCCTTGCTTCTCATGTCAGTGAAATTACGGGCGGCATGCCCATGCTGATCATCCGCGAAGGCGAAGCGCGCGAGGAATTGCTGGCGCTGATCGAAGAAGACCCGCGTATTTCCATCCTGGTGCTGGCCATGGCGACGGGCAGCGGCGGGCCGGGGCCGTTGATTGCTGCGCTGACGGGGCGGCATGCGTCACGCCTGAAAATCCCCATGGCGCTGGTGCCGGGCGGCATGACGGAACAGGAATTGGATCGGGTGACTTAGGCGCGGCTTCGGTCCTTCATGCCGCGCTAATGGTCTCAGTGTATCAACAATTATTTGGATGATCCAGAAGTTGTAAGGGGTATACTTTGCTTACGCCGCGTATGCGCCAATTGGAAGCCGAAGCGATCGGGATCCTGCGGGAGACAGCGGCGAGCTTCCGTAACCCCGTTCTGCTGTATTCGATTGGCAAGGATAGTTCTGTCGTCCTGCATATTGCCATGAAGGCCTTCGCGCCCGGCAAGCTGCCCTTCCCCTGCCTGCATATCGCCACCGGTTGGGATTTCCGCGCCATGCTCGATTTCCGCGATCGCCGCGCGGCAGAACTCGGGCTGAATCTTATTGTGCACACCAACCCCGAAGGCTTGGCGCGTGGGATCAACCCAATCGAGCATGGCAGCCAGGTGCATATGAACGTCATGGGCACCGAGGCGCTGAAGCAGGCGCTCGACAAGCACGGCTTTGATGCGGCGATCGGCGGCGCCCGCCGTGATGAGGAAAAGGCCCGCGCCAAGGAACGCATCTTCAGCCACCGCTCTGCCGGCCATGTTTGGGAACCGCGCAATCAGCGTCCGGAGCTTTGGGGGCTTTTCAACACGCGGATCAACCAGGGTGAAGGGATGCGCGTCTTCCCACTGTCAAACTGGACCGAGTTCGACGTGTGGGACTACATCGCCGCCGAGAATATCCCGATCGTCCCACTCTATTACGCGGCGCGGAGGCCGATCGTCCGGCGTGAAGGGATGCTGATCATGCGCGACGATGACCGCATCCCGCTCGCCGCCGGGGAAAGCGTTGAGGCGTTGTGGGTGCGTTTCCGCACCATGGGAGACTGGCCGCTCACGGCGGCGCATGAGAGCCGCGCTGAGACCATCGAGCAGGTCCTCCGCGAATTGCGCGAAAGCCGCGTGAGTGAGCGTGCTGGGCGCCTGATTGATAAGGACCAGGAAGCTTCGATGGAACGGAAGAAGCGTGAGGGATACTTCTGATGAAGACGGGGATCGAAGTTTCCCACTCTCTCCTGCGCTTCCTGACCTGCGGTTCGGTGGATGACGGCAAGTCTACGCTGATCGGGCGACTGTTGTATGACAGTCGCCTCATTATGGACGATACGCTCGCCACCGTCGCGAAGGATAGCCGCAAGCACGGCACGGTGGGTGAGGATATTGACCTTGCGTTGTTGGTTGATGGGCTTGAGGCAGAACGCCAGCAAGGCATCACCATAGATGTCGCTTACCGCTTTTTTGCTACCCCGAAGCGTAGCTTTATCGTCGCCGATACACCCGGCCACGAACAGTACACACGCAACATGGCAACCGGCGCCTCGAATTCCGACCTTGCCATCATACTTGCCGATGCGCGCAAGGGTGTGCTGACGCAGACCAAGCGCCACACTTACATCTGTTCGCTGCTAGGCATCCGCCATGTTGTGCTGGCGGTGAACAAGATCGATTTGGTCAATTTCGACCAAGCGACCTTCGACCGGATTGTTGGCGATTGGGCAACCTTTGCCTCTGGCCTTGGCTTCACCTCATTGGTGCCCATTCCGGTTTCGGCACGTTTTGGTGACAATATTACCCAGCACAGTGGCAATACTCCCTGGTACCGCGCCCTGACGCTGATGGATCATCTTGAGAGTGTGGACGTAGATCAAGACGCGGCGAGCAAGCCATTCCGCTTCCCCGTACAGCGGGTGAACCGCCCTAACCTCGACTTCCGTGGTTTCTCCGGCACCGTGGCGTCGGGGAAGATCGCGGTTGGTGACGGCGTGGTGGTGGCGGCATCGGGCCAGGAAAGCCGTGTTGCACGCATTCTTGGTCCGGATGGCGACCAGGCCACCACCGCGGCAGGAGAAGCGGTTACGATCTGCCTTGCTGATGAAGTTGACGTCGCGCGTGGCGATCTTCTCGCACCATCCGCTGACCGGCCCGACGTTACCGACCAATTCGCCGCCCATCTGCTTTGGATGGATGAGGAGCCTTTGCTGCCGGGCCGCCAATATATGATGCGGATCGGCAATATTTGGACGGCCGCTTCTGTCACCTCCATCAAGCACCGCGTGGACATCAACACCCTGGAACAAGCGCCGGCGAAGAAGCTCGACATGAACGAGATCGCCTTCTGCAACCTCTCGCTTGCGACCCGCGTCGCGCTTGATCCCTTTGTTGAAAATCGCGCGACCGGGGCGTTCATCCTGGTTGACCGCTTTACCAACCGCACCGCGGGCGCTGGCATGGTGGACTTCCCGTTGCGGCGCGCCACCAATATCCATGCCGAGCAGTTCCTGGTTGACAAGCATGCGCGCGCTGCTCTCGATCACCAAAAGCCACTGGTGTTGTGGTTCACCGGCCTGTCTGGCTCCGGCAAATCCACCATTGCCAAGCTGGTCGAACAAGCCTTGCATGCACAAGGGCGACACACCTATGCGCTGGATGGCGATAATCTCCGCCATGGGCTGAACCGCGACCTTGGCTTCACAGATCAGGATCGCGTGGAGAACATCCGCCGCGTGGGCGAAGTTGCGAAGCTTTTCGTGGATGCGGGCCTGATCGTGCTGTGCAGCTTCATCTCCCCCTTCCGCGCTGAACGCCGGATGGTGCGCGAATTATTTGATCAGGATGAATTCATCGAGGTCTTCGTGGATACCCCGATCGAGGAGTGCGTGCGCCGAGACCCCAAGGGCCTTTACGCCAAGGCAATGAGTGGGGCGATTAAAAACTTCACCGGCATTTCAAGCCCTTATGAGCCGCCGGAAAATCCCGAATTGCGCATCAATACCGCCAGCGATTCGCCTGAACAGACGTCTGACATTGTGCTGAGCCACCTTCGGGGCCTGATCCGCGCCGGTTGAGCGAAGCCGGGCCTGCAGCGCTTCGCAGGTCAGTTATGCAAGTCAGGGCAGCGGTATCTCTGCCGCCAGAACCTGGCCGGATTGGCTTTCCGTGATCAACAACGTGATCCCATCCGGCGCGAAGCAGCAATTGGTCGGCATGCGGCCAAAGGGCCGGCAGTCCAGCGCGAAAAGCGGCACGCCATGCGCATCCACGCCCCAGACCATGCCATGGCCGGGATTGGCGATGAACAGTCGGTCATGCACATCCACCGCCATGCCATCCGGCCCTGACGTGCCGGCGGGTGTGCGGAAGAACAGATTGGCCTTGCCCACAATGGCGTCCGCGCGAAGGGCGAAGCGCCAAACCTCACAAGAACGGGTCATCGCTACATAGCAATGCGACCCCGCCTTGTTCAGCGCTATGCCATTCGGGCTTGGGCCATTGGAGATCAGCCGATCAAGCCGCCCATCGGCGGCAAGCCGATAAACCCGCCCGCGCGGGTCCTGCAGGCCGGTTTGGCCTTGATCGGTGAAGAAAATCGTGCCCTGCGGCCCAAGCGTGACATCATTGAGGCCAAGAAAACCCTCACTTCCCACGGTTTCCAGCAAGGGGGTGATGGAACCGCGCGCCGGATCAAGCGTCAGCAAACCATGGCGATAATCGGCAATCAGCAGCGCATCATCGGCGCCCAGGGCAAGGCCATTTGGCCAGCCATCATATTCCGTCAGCACTTCCCAGGCTTGGCCAGGCCCCACCAGCAGGATGCGGCCATTTGGAATATCCGTGACCAGGAAGCGCCCCGCGCGATCAAAGCAGGGGCCTTCCAGGAAACTGTCAATCGGCGCACCGGCGCGATTGGCATCCGCCCACGAAGATCGGCGCAGATTCCGCAAGCGATCCGGCAGGCGGGCGAAGGGGCGGAGCGGGAGCTCCTTGGGGGTAGGAAAAAACATTTCCTAATCCAACACCGTTTCACCCGCCCCAGATCAAATCCTGGTCTGTGCCGAACCCTGAGTCGGATC
>CAMCHA010000151.1 GCA_945874515.1 Asaia bogorensis | reverse complement strand
GGCGGAAAGAATCCGCCGGAAGATCGGCACCGCAGCGGCCAAATCAGCCAAGGCGACGCATTCGCGCGGCGTATGGGCGGTGGCGATGGTGCCGGGGCCCAAAATCACACAGGGCGCGATATCCTGCAATTCGCTGGCATCGGTGCCATAGGGCGCGGTGGCGGCGGGCTTGCCGGTGATGCCGACCGCTAATTGAATCAACGGATGATCGAGCGCCAATTCCGGCGGCGTTCCTTCGCGCCTTTCGGTCAATTCCACACCGGCGCGTTTCGCTGCTGCCTGCACCGCGGCTTCGATGCCGCTCACGTCAATGCGCCGGCTGCGGCGGAACTTTATCCGCACCATCGCCTGCGCCACCGTCACATTCACCGCCGTGCCGTGATTATCGATGATCAGGTTGAAATCAGAAAAGGGCGGGTCGTAAGCCGCATCATGATAGGCCGGGTCAAAGCGCAGCTTCTCGTAAATGGCTTTCATTTCGACCATGAAGGGAATCAGCGCCCAATTCGCATTGAGCCCCTTGCCAGTGGAAGAATGCGCCTGCTCACCCCGCGCAATGGCCGAGTATTCGATATGGCTGCGATGCCCACGCACCGGCGCCAGCCCTGTTGGTTCCGCGACCACAATCCCCTGCAAGCCAAGCGATGCGGCAAGCTTCGATTGCGCGGCGATGATGCGCGCGCCCTGCTTGCTGGTTTCCTCATCCGCCGTCAGCAGCAGCGTTGCCGGCACATGGGCGGGCAGGCCGCGCGCGGCGATGATACAAGCCGCGACCGGGCCCTTCATATCCACGCTGCCCAGCCCATGAAGCACGCCATCCAGGATGCGCGGCGTCCAGGGCGGGTCTGTCCAACTGGTTTCCGGCACCGTATCCATATGGCCGGACAGCGCATAACCGCCGCGCGGGCCGCGATGCGCAACCAGGGCGCGCTTCGCCACCCCTTGCGGGTCTGTGTAATCCAGGTGTTCGATCTCAAACCCCGCCAATTCGGCTTCGATCCTATCTGCCACGGGCAGGTTGGAGACCGAGGAACGGCTATCAATCGCCACCAGATCGGCGGCCAGGCGGGTTACGGCTTCGGCGTCATTGCTCATGCCCCCAGCATCCCTTGCGGCGCGGCCCAGGGCAAGCGAGGTTAGGGGGATGACAGACGTTTCCTATCTGGACCCCCGCAGAGGGGCCACCTATCCGCTCGCCACGCCGCGCTGGTGTGGTGACGGCCAAGCCCCCCTTATGCTGACGCCGATGCCCGGCATTACCCGCGCGGCGATCAAAACTGAAGATCGTTCGCTCTGGCGCTATGGGGCCTCTCTGCCCTTCCTGCCGGATGACCCGATTACCATGGGGGAAGGCTGTTCGCCGCTGGTGCCGCGCGTGATTGGCGGTGCGTCCGCGTTGGTGAAATGCGAATGGTTCATGCCGACCGGGTCCTTCAAGGATCGTGGGGCATCGGTGATGCTATCCCTGCTCCGTGCGCAGGGTGTGGCGCATGTGTTGGAAGATTCATCTGGCAATGGTGGTGCGGCCGTCGCGGCCTATGCCGCGGCGGGCGGAATGCGGGCGAAGATTTTGGTCCCGGCTTCAACATCCCCGGCGAAAACCGTGCAATCGCGTGCTTCCGGCGCTGAGATTGAATTGGTGCCAGGCAGCCGGCAGGATTGCGCGGATGAGGCTTTGCGCCAGGCTGCTGATATCTTTTACGCCAGCCATAATTGGCACCCCTTTTTCCTGCATGGCACGAAGACGCTCGCCTATGAATTGTGGGAGGATTTGGGTTTTGTCGCGCCCGATAATGTGATTGTGCCCTGCGGCGCCGGGTCTAATGTGTTGGGTTGCGGTATTGGTTTTGCTGAATTGCAGCGCGCGGGTGAGATCAAGAAATTGCCGCGCATTTTCGCTGCTCAGCCGGAAAACTGTGCGCCGATTGCGCGCGCTTTTCTGAAGCAGCCAGCGATTGCAGCGGTGCCAACCATTGCGGAAGGCACTGCCATCGCCCAGCCCATCCGCACGCCAGAGGTCATGGCCGTTTTGCAGGAAAGCCGAGGCGGCGCTGTGATGTTGAGTGAAGCCGAGATTGCCGCTGCTACGCTGGATTTGGCACGCACCGGCATCTACGTTGAACCCACATGTGCCCAGGCAGCGGCGGCTTTCGTGAAACTGCTCGAAGCCGGCACGATCCGCGCCGATGAAACCACCGTGGTCGTACTGACCGGCACAGGGCTGAAATCCACCCCGCGCATCGCTGAACTTTTGGGGGTAGTCATCTGATGGCCGGGCCACGCATTGCCCTTTTGGGCTTTTCCATTGAATGCAACCGCTTTGCACCACCGGCAACGTTGCGCGATTTTGAAACACGCTGCCTGATTGCCGGCGATACGATCGTGACTGATGCGCGTTCCGCCGCCCCGGCGGCGCTTGGTGAAATGCCAGGCTTTGTCGCGGCGATGGATGCCAGCGGCACCTGGGAACCCTGCCCCATTCTGCTGGCCATGGCGGAACCCAATGGTCCGGTGGAGCAAGACGCCTTTGATGGCTTCATGCGGCAATGGCGCGATGGCCTGATTGCGCTGAAAGGCCGCGTGGATGGCGTTTATTGCGTGCTGCATGGCGCGGGGTTGGCGACCGCTGATCTTGACCCGGAAGGCAGCTTGCAAGCGCTAATTCGGGAAATCTTGGGCGATGTGCCCCTGGTGTGTTCATACGATCTGCACGCCAATGTTTCAGACCGCATGGTGGCGCTGACGGATGCCTTTGTTGGCTATCGCACCAATCCGCATCTGGATATGCGCGAACGCGGCGCGGAAAGTGCTGTTCTGATGCGCAGGCTTCTGGCCGGTGAGCGTTTTCATCGCGCCTTCCGCCGCTTGCCGATTGTGGCACCCACCGTTTCCATGCTGACCGCACAGGGGCCCTATGCTGAGGTAATTAACCTTGGCCAGGAATGGGCGGCGCAAGATCAGCGCATTGCCAATGTCTCCATCATGGGCGGCTTTGCTTATGGCGACACGCCTTTCAACGGCATGGCAGTGATCATCACGGCGACAGATCAGGCGGCGGCGGAAGCGCTGGCGGATCGGCTGGCCGCGGCCATTTGGGAAAGGCGCGGGCGCTTCATCGCCAATCTGACCGCTTTGGAAGATGCCACGCAAAAGGCGTTGCATAGCCCCGTGCCGCTGGCTTTCGCGGATGTTGCGGATAATCCGGGCGGTGGCGGGCGCGGCAATACCGTGTGGATGCTGGAAGCCTTCCATCGCGCCGGCGTGCAGCATTGCCTGGTGGGCGTGATCCATGATCCTGCCTTGGCGGCGGAAGCGCATAGTCTTGGCAAGGGTGCCCGCTTCACCGCGCGCTTCAACCGTGAAGTCGCTGCCGATGATCCCTTCAGCAAGCCCTTCAGCGCGGAAGCGGAAGTGGTGGCGCTTTCCGATGGGCGTGTGACCGGCCGGCGCGGTATTTTTGCCGGCACGGCCATGACCCTTGGCGCTACGGTGGCCTTGCAGATCGGCGGCATGACGGTGGTGGTGATTTCCATTCGCACGCAATGCGCCGACCCGGCGTTTTTCGAGCATCTCGGCCTTGACGTTGCCAAGGCGCGCGCGGTGGTGGTGAAATCCCGCGGCCATTTCCGCGGCGGCTTTGATGAATTCTTCAAGCATGAACAGATTGTGGAAGTGGATTGCCCCGGCCTTACTTCCCCAATCCTCACGCGCTTTGACTGGAAGCATATACCAAGACCTGTTTTGCCAATTGATAAGGAAGCGCACTGGCCATGAAGCTGGATGATTTACCCACCCCCTGCCTGGTGCTGGAACTTGGCATTCTGAAGCGCAATTTGGCGCGCATGGCGGATGCTGTCGCGCGGCATCCAGGGCTGAAGCTGCGCCCGCATATGAAAACCGCGAAAAGCTTGGCGGTCGCGGCGCTGGCAGCGCCCAATCACGGGCCGATCACCGTCAGCACCATTGCTGAGGTGCGGTATTTCGCCGGTGGTGGCTATCGCGATCAGATTTATGCGGTAGGCATCACGCCGCAAAAGCTGGATTCCATCGCGGCAATCAATGCGCAGGGGAATGACGTGAAGATCATCACCGATGATCTGGAAGTGGCTAACGCCATCGCCGCCCACCCTGGCATTTTGCCGACATTGATTGAGGTTGATTGCGGCGAAGGCCGCGGCGGCATTGCGCCAGATTCTGAAGCGCTCGCGGAAATTGCTCAGCGCCTGGGCGCGCGCTGCGCTGGCATCATGACGCATGCCGGGCATTCCTATGCGGAACGCAGCGAAGAAGGCATGCGCAAGGTGGCGGAGGCGGAACGCGCCGGCGCAGTGCTGGCCGCCGAGCGTTTGCGCAGCATGGGCATCACGCCGCGCGTTGTCTCGGCTGGGTCCTCGCCGACCGCGCTTTATGGGCAATCCATGGCGGGCATCACGGATATTCGCGCCGGCGTCTATATGTTCGGCGATTTGTTCCAAGGCCAGATCGGCACACATGGCATGGAAGATATTGCGGTGACGGTGCTTTCTGCCGTCACCGCACGCAAGCAGGATCGCAATGCGGTGCTGATTGATGCGGGCGGTATTGCGCTTTCCAAGGATCGCAGCACTCAGGCCGCGCCGAAGGATCTTGGTTTTGGGGTCATGCTGGATCGGCAAGGCAAATGGGGCTTCGGTGAGGCGATTGTGGCGCGCACCCATCAAGAACATGGCGAAGTGCGCGGCGATGGACCGCTACCTTTCGCGGAACTGCCTGTGGGCGCCCTGGTGCGCGTGGCGCCGAACCACACCTGCCTGACCGTCGCCGCACATGATCGGTACTACGTGGTGGATGGCGGGGATGAGGTGATTGCTGTTTGGGATCGGGTGAATGGCTGGTAGGCCCTACGCCCTGTCATGAAAACTTCACACGCTTTGCGCAATGTTTCCATTATACTAGAATCATGGAAAAAGAATCCGCCGCCGCGGCCTTCGCCGCCCTTGGCCAACCCACCCGGCTGGCCCTGATCCAAAACCTGCAAGGGGCGGGGCCTGAGGGCCTGCCCGCCGGCGCAATCGCCGAAGCCCTCGGCGTGCCGCCTTCCACGCTTTCCTTCCATTTACGCGCGCTGGAAGACGCCGGGCTGATCACGCCGCAGCGCCAGGGGCGCCAGGTGCTCTATGCCAGCGCCCCGGCGGCCTTTGCCGCTTTGGTCGGGTTTCTGGGCGGCGCAGCCGGGCCCACCACCACGCCCGGCCGGGCCTTGCGGGTCCTGTTTTTGTGCACACGCAACTCCGCGCGCTCCATCATGGCGGAAGCCATTCTGAACCGCATTGGCGGTGGGCGTTTTCGGGCCTATTCCGCCGGATCAGAACCCGCGTCCGCTGGCCCCCTGCCGGAAGTCCTTTCCCAGCTTCAGGCGCTTGGGCATGATGTCGCGCCGCTGCGATCCAAATCCTGGGAAGAATTTGCGGCACCCGATGCGCCGCGCTTCGATTTTATCATCGCCCTTTGCGACACCCTGGAAGGCCAGCGCTGCCCGGATTTTGGTGATACCATCACCAGCGCTGCCTGGCCCCTGCCGGACCCTGCGAAATTCTCGGGCGCCGGTGCCGAACGCGCGACGTTGTTGAACGAACTTTACGCTGCGCTGCGGCGCCGGCTGGAAATTTTCATAAGCCTATCCTTCACCACCCTGGATCGCATGGCGCTGCAGGCACGGGTTGAAGCTTTGGGCAATCCAATGACAGGGGCAAACGCATGAGGGTCGGCATTAATGGCATGGGCCGCATTGGCCGGCTGGCGTTTCGCGCGGCCTTTGGCGCGGCGGAGCGTGGTGAGGATGATCCGCGCCGCGCCAATCGGCTGGATATTGTCCATGTGAATGAAGTGAAGGGCGGCATTGCGGCAACCGCGCATTTGCTGACTTTCGATAGCGTGCAGGGCCGTTGGCGCGCGCCTATCGCAGCGGAAGGAGCGGATGCTTTGCGCATTGGTGAGAAACGCATCGGCTTTTCGGAACATGCAACGCCGGGCGCCATTCCCTGGGGTGATTTGGGCGTTGATCTGGTGTTGGAATGCAGCGGCAAATTCCTGACCGAAGCCACCTTGCGCGGACATCTTGATCGTGGGGCGAAGCGCGTGATTGTCGCTGCACCGGTCAAGGAAGCCTCAGTCCTCAATATCGTGGTTGGCGTGAATGATGCGCTGTATGATCCGCCGCGGCACCCGATTGTCACCGCGGCATCCTGCACCACCAATTGCCTCGCCCCGGTGGTGAAGGTGGTGCATGAGGCGATTGGGATCAGGCATGGTCAGATCACCACCATCCATGACCCTACCAATACCAATGTGGTGACGGATGCGCCGCATAGGGATTTGCGCCGTGCGCGTTCCGCCATGCTGTCCTTGCAGCCTACCACCACAGGCAGTGCAACGGCGATTGCGCTGATCTATCCGGAATTGAAGGGCAAGCTGAATGGCCATGCGGTGCGGGCACCGGTGCTGAATGCCTCGCTTACCGATTGCGTGTTTGAATTGCAGCGTGCGACCAGCGCCGAGGAATTGAACGCGCTGTTCCGCGCTGCCGCAGAAGGCCCACTTGCCGGTATTCTGGGTTATGAAGAACGGCCTTTGGTTTCCGCCGATTATGCGCGGGATACGCGCAGTTCCGTCATTGATGCGC
>CAMCHA010000150.1 GCA_945874515.1 Asaia bogorensis | reverse complement strand
CGGAGCGCGCCGGCGGCCTCCCCGGTTAGCAAAACGGCCTGGGGCGCGCCCTCTGCTACGCCGCGCATCAGGCTACGGGCGCGCCAGACAGGGGCGAAGACCGTATTGGGATCAGCGAGCGCCGCTTCAATGAAGGCGGCGTCCTCGCGTCGGTGGGAAGCCCGGTCTAGCGGGCTGCCCGTATAGGCATTGGGGCGGCTGGCGGGGATCGAAAGCATAAACAGGACCCTGCCACGCGGCCCTGCGCTGGGCAACCAATCCCCCCCATTGGCATTGGGGCATAGGGACATGATATGGTGCTGTCGGAAGGTCGGCGGTGGACGGGCTCCTCGCCAACCCGGTCAGGTCCGGAAGGAAGCAGCCGTAACGGGTTCTTGTTCGGGTCGCTTGCCGGCCTTCCACCTTTTTCGAGAGACCGCCCCGCGCCATGGCTTCCGATATGTTCGGCTCACCGCTTCCCGCGCCTGGCGATGACAAGCCGGAAGAAGCGGACCTGCCCGAACCGCCGGCGCCAGAAGGCCCGGGTCTTTTCGGCGAACCGACGCCGCCGCCCGCCCGGGTGGCGAAACCAGTGGGACAGCCCGGCTACCGCGTGCTCGCGCGGAAATACCGGCCCACCAGCTTTGATGATTTGATCGGGCAGGATGTGCTGGTGCGTACGCTGCGCCATGCCTTTGCCCAAGGGCGCGTGCATCATGCTTTTTTGCTGACGGGCGTGCGCGGGGTTGGCAAAACCACCACGGCGCGCATCATTGCCCGCGCGCTGAATTGCATTGGCGTGGATGGCAAGGGCGGCCCCACCGCGGACCCCTGCGGCGTTTGCCCGGAATGCAAGGCAATACTCGCGGATCGGCATCCAGATGTGGTGGAGCTGGACGCCGCTTCCAATAATAGCGTTGATGATGTGCGGGAATTGCGCGAAGCGCTGCGCTTCCGCGCGAGCCAAGGCCGGCAGAAGGTTTTTATCCTTGATGAATGCCACATGCTGTCGGGTGCCGCCTTCAATGCTTTTCTGAAGACTTTGGAAGAACCGCCATCCGGCGTGACTTTCATTCTGGCGACAACGGAATTGCGCAAGGTACCCATTACCATTCGCAGCCGCTGCCAGACCTTCGCGTTGCGCCGTGTGCCGCAGGATAGCTTGGCGCAGCATTTCGCGCGGATTTGCGACAAGGAAGCGGTGACGGCTGAGGCCGATGCGCTGGCAATGATTGCGCGCGCTGCCGACGGTTCCGTGCGTGATGGGCTTTCCCTGTTGGATCAGGCAATTGGCCAATCCGGCGCCGCGCATGTCGCTGCCGAAGCGGTGCGCGATATGCTGGGCCTGCCGGACCGCGCCATGATCATTGATTTGATGGAAGCGCTGATGGGCGGGGATATTGCCGCCGCACTTGGCATCATGGATCGCGCACATGAATTGGGCGCCGATCCCTTGGTTATTTTGCAGGATCTGGCGGAGCTCTGCCATTTGCTGACGCGCTTTCGCGCGGCCCCGGCGCTGCGCCAGGATGGTTCCCTGCCGGAAGCCGAGCGTGTGCGCGGTGCTGCCTTGGCGCAAAGGCTTTCCGTGCCGGTCTTGGGCCGCACCTGGCAAATGCTGCTGAAGGGCATTGGCGAATTGCAGCTTGAAGGTGCTGATCGTCGCGCTGCCGCGGAGATGGTGCTGATCCGCATTGCCCATGTTGCGGATATGCCAACGCCGGGTGATCTGGTGAAGCGCCTGACCGAAGCTGGGGAAATAGGTTCCGCGCCTCGCCCGGCACCAGGTGGTGGCGGAGGCAGCTTGCGCGCAGTGGCCGGCGGTGCGCCGGTGCGCGCCGAAGCAGCGCCAAGCCCGCCCGTGACCGCGCTAGCGCAGCCCAGCACCTGGCAGGAAATTGTGGCGCTGGCTTCCGGGGTGAAGCCGCTATTGCATGCGCAGCTTCGCCATAGTGTGCACCCCGTGCGCATTGCGTTGGGGCGGCTTGAAATCAACCCGGAACCGGATGCGCCGCGCGATCTGGCCGCGCAATTGACTGCGCTGCTGACGGAAGCGACCGGCCAGCGCTGGACCGTGATCATCACTCAGGAAGCCGGCGCACCGACACTGGCCGCACAAGGCAAGGAAGCGGAGGCGGATCGGCTTACATCGGCCCGCGCGCATCCCTTGGTGCAGGCCATCCTGGCGGCCTTTCCGGGGGCGACAATTGAAGCGGTGCATGATGGCGCAACCGATGCCTATGGGCTTTCGCGCAATGCCGCCCTGGCCGATGATGATGCGCGCGATTTCGCGCCACCTGATGCCGAACCCGCTTACGGCGATGATGAAACCCCTCCCGATGATTTTTAGGCGAAAGAGACCATGAAGAACCTGGGCAATATGTTGAAGCAGGCGCAGCAGATGCAATCGCGCATGCAGGAAATGCAGGCCAAGCTGGAAGCCACCGAAGTGGAAGGCCAATCCGGCGGCGGCATGGTGGTGGTACGCCTGACCGGCAAGGGTGATTTGCGCCGCGTCACGATTGATCCTTCGCTGATGAATGCGGATGAACGCGAAGTGCTGGAAGATTTGCTCGTCGCCGCCCATGCCGATGCCAAGCAGAAGGTGGAAACGACCATGGCGGCCGAAATGCAAAAGGCGACTGCTGGCATGAATTTGCCGCCAGGCATGAAGCTGCCCTTCTGAGGAAGCGTGCAGCCTGATGCTGCATAACGACCCGATCGAGCATTTGATTGCGCTGCTATCGCGCCTGCCCGGCCTTGGTCGGCGCAGCGCGCGACGCGCCGCGCTTAAAATGCTGATGGACCCTGATAGCCAAATGCTTCCCTTGGCTGCGGCGCTGCGTGATGCGGCCGCCGCCGTCAAACCCTGTGAGGTTTGCGGCAATCTGGACGCCGTATCCCCTTGCGCCATTTGCCGCGATCCGCATCGGGACCGGACGCTGGTGTGTGTGGTGGAAGGGGTTGCGGATTTATGGGCTTTGGAACGCGCCCATGCCCATCAGGGGCTTTTTCACGTGCTGGGCGGCATGCTTTCCGCATTATCCGGCACCGGGCCAGAAGATTTGGCCATTCAGCCGCTGCTGGCGCGGATTGAACAGGATGGCATTACCGAAGTGATCCTGGCCCTGCCCGCAACGGTGGAAGGGGCGACCACCGCGCATTACGTGACGGATCGGCTGAAGCCAAGCGGCATTGCCATCACGCGGCTCGCGCAGGGCGTGCCAATTGGCGGTGCTTTGGATGTGCTGGATGATGGCACGCTGGCGGCCGCGCTTAAGGCGAGGCGCCCATTATGAACGCCGCACGCCGCGCGCTGCTGGCGGCACCTTTCCTTCTGGTCCGCAACGCCAGCGCCGCCGCACCGAGCAAGTTCTTCCGATCAAGCGACGGGGTGCGCCTGCATTACGCGCAAAACGGCCGCGGGCGCCTTCTGGTTTTCGTGCCTGGCTGGTGCATGCCAGCGCGCATCTTCGCCCCGCAGATCGCTTATTTCCAACAACGCTTCACTGTCATTGCTTTCGACCCGCGCGGCCAGGGGCAAAGTGCCATTCCCGCACAAGGCTATGAACCGGAACGCCGCGGGCGCGATATTGCCGATTTGTTGGACCAATTGCCGCCTGGGCGCGTTGTGGTGGCTGGCTGGTCGCTTGGCGTGCTGGATGCGCTTTCTTGGCTTGATCTAAAGGGGGATTCGCGCCTTGCGGGTCTTGTGCTGATTGACAATTCAGTGGGGGAGGCTGATCCGCCACCGCCGCGCGCTTCCAGTTTCTTCACCAATCTGCGCAAGGAACGCGACAAGACCATGCGCGGCTTTGTGAACAGCATGTATCGCACGCCCCAGGATGCCGCCTATTTGGATGGCATTGCGCGTGAAGCCCAGCGCATGCCTGTGGAAGCTTCCATCAAGCTGCTTTCCTATCCTCGTCCGCGGGAATTCTGGCGCCAGGCGCTTTACGCAACGCGCCGCCCGGTTTTCTATGCCGTAACGCCACGGCTGCGCACCCAAGCGGAAGCGGTGGCCACGCGCCATCCCGCACCGACCACCTCAATCTATGAGGATGCCGGCCACGCACTTTTTGTGGATCAGGCGGATCGGTTCAATACTGAATTATCGCAATTTCTCACACATAAGGCAGCCTGGACCTGATGCTTACCCTATTGCCCCTGTTTCTGATCGCCGCCACGGCGGTTGGTGTTGAAATCGCGCTCACGCGCTTTTTCGCCGTCGCTTCCTGGTCTGAGTATGGCTATTGGGTGATTTCTATCGCCATGGTGGGGTTCGCTGTCTCGGGCGTGGTCATGGTGTTGGGGCGGCAGGTTTTTCTCCGCCATGCCGGCTGGCTTTTGCCGAGCCTGCCTTTGGCCATGTTGCTGACTGGTGCTGCGGGCTGGATTGCCACCACAAGCAATGGCTTCAACCCGCTTGAGCTGCAAAACCCCGCAACCGTCTGGCCGCAGCTTGGCAATATAGCGCTTTACTACGCGGCGCTATTTCCATTCTTCTTCCTGGCGGGCTTTGCGGTTTCATTGAATTTCGTTGTCTATTCACACCAGGTCGGCAAGGTCTATGGGTATGATCTGCTCGGCGCTGGTTTGGGTGCCTGCCTTGCGCTGGTGCTGATGGCGGTGCTGCACCCTTTCCACCTTGTGCCGGTCTTGCTGCCCTTGCTTGCCGTGGCTACGATTTTAACAGCCAAGGGTGCGTGGCGCGTGGCGGCGCTGGGATGCTTACTGGTGGCAGAGGTCGCGATTTTCCTGCTTGCTAGCCCGCGTGTGAATGAGTTCAAGCCGATCTATGCGCCCTTGAATGTGCCGGAAAGCCGGGTGGTGGCGGAACGCTATACGCCACGCGGCGTTTACCAATTGCTCGATAATTTCACTGAAAGATTGGATACGGATGTGTCCAATAATGCCGGCGCGCGTGGCACACCCGCGCCGCCACGCGCTTTCGGGCTTTATCGGGATGGCGCGCGCATCGCGGCACTTCCGACGGAAACGCCCCAGGCCGGCCATGCCCCAGCAGCACTTGATGCCGCGCCTTATGCCATGCTGGCCCAGCCACGCGTTCTTATCCTTGGCGCCGCCGGCGGTTTTCGCGTGGCGGAGGTGCTGAAGCTCGGTGCCGCTGGCGTCACTGTGATTGAACCTGAACCAATGTTGCGCGAAGCCTTGATGCAGGGCTTCGGTCCTTCACCCGCCTTGCAACGGGACCCGCGCGTTCAGATTTCAGATGCGCATCCACTCAGGGCAGAAGGTCTCTATGATCTGGTGGATATCTCTGGTGATTTTCTTGGCGCGGCCGATGCGAACCGCCATACCTATACGGTTGAAGCTTTGGCGGACTTGCTTGGGATGCTTCAGCCGGGTGGCATGATTTCCCTGCCGATCGGCATTCGCGAATTGCCAGTCTATGCTGTGCGCGTGCTGGCCACTGCCCATGCGGCGCTGTTGCAGGCGGGCATCAAGGAACCCGCGGCGCATATGGCGGTGATCAGATCGGCGTGGAATTTGCGCGTGCTGATGGCCCGCGATCCGCTGACGCCAGAGCGTATGGAAAAGCTGCTGGCCTTTGCCGAAGCCAGGTCCTTCGACATTTCCTACGCGCCGCATCTTTCCCTGGAAGGCCGCGAAATTTGGAATGACCTGCCGGCGATTTCACTCGATTCCGGCATGGTGCAAACAGGTGCGCCCAGCGATGCGGTGGCCGAGGAAATGCGCATGCTGCTGGCCGGTACCATGCCCCTTGATGCCTTTGACCGTTCACCGATTACCGCGGATCGGCCATGGCTATCGCCTTTGGTAAGGCTGCCAGCCTTGCCCGCTGCGCTAGAGCGCATGGAAATCCTGCCACAACAGGAAATCGGCCTGCTGGTGAATATGGCGGTATTGGCGCAGGCGATCATCCTGGCCTTCCTGGTGAGCGCCTTGCCGATATTCGCGCGCGGAACCTTGCGTGTTTCGAAAGCGATCCTGGGGCGCGCGTTGATTTATTTCCCGGCACTCGGGCTTGGATTTTTACTCATTGAAATCGCCTTCATCGAATATGCGGTGCTGCTGTTGGGCGACCGGACTTTTGGCTTCGCGCTGGTCTTGACCGTGATGCTGGTCTGTTCCGGGCTTGGCGCCATGATGGTTGAGCGCGTGACAAAGCCTGCGACAACACTCAGATGGATAGCACTGATTGTGGTGGGGTCTTGCCTGCTGGCCATCGGCTTGGCCCATGCCGGTATTCTTGCGATTCTCGATTGGCCCTGGGCCTTGCGCGTGGCCATGCTGGTGCTGGTTCTCGGCCCAATCTCCATCGCGCTTGGCTTGCCATTTCCGCTGGGGCTTGATCGATTTCAGCAGGAAGGCCCCGCTTTGCTGCCCTGGGCTTGGGCGCTGAATGGCGCCTTTTCCGTGGTGGCCACACCGCTCGCCAACTTGGTCGGGCATGGTATGGGCCTTTCAGCCCTTTTGCTTTTCGGTAGTATTTGTTATCTCGCTACCACTCTTGTTTGGCCAAGGAAGTGATCATGTTTTTATCT
Source organism: Asaia bogorensis (assembly GCA_945874515.1). Lineage (GTDB taxonomy): Bacteria > Pseudomonadota > Alphaproteobacteria > Acetobacterales > Acetobacteraceae > Neoroseomonas > Neoroseomonas bogorensis_B. The sequence goes on along the minus strand of CAMCHA010000150.1, from coordinate 164 downwards.
CGCCGTTCCCTCGCGCTCACTAGTGCAGGCTTACTGTTTGCACCAGCAATCAAGGCGCAGACACCCGCCTGGAATCGCGCGGCTTATGTCGCGGCCATGGCCGCTTCTGGCCGGCCCACGGAAATATCGGAAGGCGCCTTCGCTGCCATCCAAGCGCGGCGCCA
>CAMCHA010000149.1 GCA_945874515.1 Asaia bogorensis | reverse complement strand
TCGCAACAGCCGGGCGCGGCAAGGGCGCAGCCACCGCCAAGCCCATCAGTTTTTTCGAAGCGGCGGGCTTTCAATGGGTCAATCCCAAGGCCTGGATCATGGGGGTGGGCGCACTCGCCGCCTATACCGCGCCCGAGGCGCCTGTCTGGTCTGAGGCAGCGCGTGTGGCAGGGGCTTTTGTGTTCTCTGGCATTATCTCCTCAGTGCTCTGGTGCGGTTTTGGGGTCGCGATTGGCAGGCTGCTCACCTCCGATCGCGCTTTTCGGCTTTTCAACTACGGTATGGCCTTGGCATTAGTGGCCTCACTCATTCCCGTTTTCATTCTCTAGCGCGAAAGGCCCAACGCTTTGCCCCAAACCCTGCCCTCCATCATCGCGGCATTGCTCCTGCTGGTCGGCACGCTTGGGCTTGCGCTGCACTACGGCGGCAATCACGCGCTGCTTTGGGGGCTTGGCGCGGCGCTGGGCTATACGCTCTATCGCGGTTCCTTCAGCTTTGCCGGCGGTTTTCGTGAGGCGCTGGCGGATGGGCGCGGCGCAGGGCTGCGCGCGCAAATGCTCATGCTCGCTATTTTGGTAACTGTGATGCTGCCTGCCATTCAGGCCGGCACACTCGCCGGCGCGCCGGTGCGTGGCATTGTGTTTCCCGCAGGGGTTGCGGTTGTCATCGGTGCCTTCATCTTTGGCATTGGCATGCAATTGGGCGGGGGCTGCGCTTCCGGCACGCTCTACACCGCAGGCGGCGGCAATACGCGCATGCTGCTGACGCTGATCTTTTTCATCGCCGGCACAACCATTGCGGCTTATGATTCCGAAAGATGGGCCGATCTGCCGGCGCTTTCCGCCACAACCCTGCCGGAGCTGATTGGGCTTTGGCCCGCGCTGCTTGGTAGCTTGGCGATTTTTCTTTGCGTGGCGCTGGCATCACGCGTGATCGAACAACGCCGCCATGGCCGCATTGAACCGATATTCAGCGCGCCAGCGCCGGACGCATCACGGCGCTGGTCCTGGGCCGTGGCCGCCATCATCCTTGCCGCGCTCAATATCATGACACTTTGGGCAGCAGGGCGGCCTTGGGTGATCACGGCATCCTTCCCGCTCTGGGGTTCGCGGATCATTGCTGAACTTGGTTGGGATGAACCCGCCTTCTGGACCTTTTGGGAGGACCCAACACGTACGGAAGCCTTTCTTCGCCCACTGCTTGCGGAACGCAGCAGCGTAATGAATTTCGGCCTGATGCTCGGCGCGTTTTTCGCTGCCGCCATTGCCGCGCGCTTTAGCCCCACATGGCGCCTGCCGTGGCGGCACGTTGGCGCTTCCGTGATCGGAGGACTCTTGCTCGGCTATGGCGCCGTCATGGCCTCGGGCTGCAACATCAGCGCCTATGTGGCGGGGATTGCTTCCGGCAGCCTGCATGGCTGGCTTTGGATCCTGCCGGGCATTGCCGGCAATTGGGTGGGGCTCCGTCTGCGCCCGCTCTTTCGTCTGGATCGCTAAGAAATATCTTCCAAATTTCGAAGCCGGCGCAGCAAGCCCTTTGTTCTGCCTGATCCGCTGATAGCACTAAATTATCTCACTTGTGCCTGAAAGATACGGACGCCATATCCAGCGCCAGCATGGCGCTGCGCCACTCACCCCGGGCGGCGCGGCATGGAGGTAATGATGATCGCTCGAAGGACCTGCCTCGCGCTTCTGGCGCTGCCCTTCGCCGCTGCGGCGCGGGGGGATGATGCGCTCTCCACCGCCATACGCGAAACTATCGGCGACAAGCCCGTGACCGATGGCGGCATTCTGCTCCGCGTGCCCGCCCTTGCTGAAAATGGTGGGCAAGTGCCGCTTGGCATTGTGGTGGAAAGCCCAATGACGCCGCAGGACCACATCACCGCCATTCATGTCTTTGCCTCGCGCAATCCCACACCCGGGGTAGCGACCTTTCGGCTGACGCCGTTGCTCGCCCGCGCCGAAGTGCAAACGCGCATTCGCCTGGCTGAAGATCAACGTCTGATCGTTTTGGCGGAAACCAGTACCGGGCGCGTCATGCGTGCCAGCGCGGAAATGCGCGTCGGCGCCGGGGGGTGCCTCTCATGAGCGCTTTGCCATCCCAGCCCCGCATTCGCATCCCGCGCAGCGCCCGCGCCGGTGAGGTGATTGAAATCCGCACCCTGATCGAACACCCGATGGAAACGGGATTGCGCCACGAAGCCGGCCGCGCCTTGCCGCGCGATATGCTGACGCGGCTAATGGTGCGACTGAACGGTGAGGCGCTGTTCAGCGCCAATTTCCAGAATGGCACCGCGACCAACCCCTATCACGTATTTTTCGTGCGGATTGAAAAGCCGAGCCATTTCGAATTCATCTGGACAGATGAAAAGGGCCGCCAAGCGCGCACTGAAGCGCGCGTGGCGGTCGCCTAACACAGCTTCACGAAACAGGCTCAGGCTTATCCGCATTGGGGAAGAAAAGCTGTTCCCCATTGATGCGATAGGAAGCAATTGCAGCCTGACCGGCGGCTGAGAGCAGCCAATCAATGAAGCGCTGCCCATCCGCCGACTTCACATGCGGATGGCGCTGGGCGTTCACCAGCATGACGCCATATTGATTGAACAGCCGCGTATCACCTTCAATCAAAATGCGTTGATCCTGCCGATTGCGAAAACTCAGCCAGGTGCCACGATCAGCCAGAATATAGGCACCCTGCGCGGCGGCGGTATTCAGCGCCGGACCCATACCTTGCCCCACTTCCCGATACCATTGGCCGCGCCCGGTTGCGGGGTCCACACCGGCCAATTGCCACAAGCGAAGCTCCGCCGCATGGGTGCCGCTGCGATCGCCACGGCTGATGAAGGGTGCGCGGGCGGCGGCGATGCGGCGCAGCGCTTCCGCTGTATCACCAAGCCCAGCGATGCGCGCGGGGTCAGCCGCAGGGCCGGTGATCACAAAATCATTGAACATCACATGCCGCCGCGGCCCGCCGAAACCATCCGCGACAAAGCGTTCTTCGGCTGCGCGATCATGCACAAACACCACATCCGCGTCACCGCGCCGGCCCACATCCAAGGCCTGGCCCGTGCCCAGCGCCACCACGCGCACGGCAATGCCGGTTTCGCGCGTGAAGATCGGCAAGATATGGCCAAACAGCCCGGATTGTTCCGTGCTGGTGGTGGAAGCAACAGTAATGCTGCGTTCCTGCGCCATGGCCGGCAGCGCAACAGCCGCGAGCAGCATCGGCAAAATGCCGCGCCGAAAAATACCCATCATGTTTCCCCCCGTTCTTTCAAACCCATCACCACACCAATTCGCCGCGCAAAAAGGCGCGCGCCGTGGTCGAAGCTGGCTGCTGGAAAAACGCCTCAGCCGGTGCTTGTTCCAGCACACTGCCGCGATGCAGAAACACCACATCTCCCGCCAGCCGCCGCGCCTGCGCCAAATCATGCGTGGTCATGACAATCTTGGTGCCGCGCTGCGCCAGCGTCAGCACAATTTCTTCCACCGCGCGCGTCGCGGCGGGGTCCAGGCTTGCGGAAGGCTCATCCAGAAATAGCAATTCCGGCTGTAGCGCAGCAGCGCGGGCCAACGCCAAGCGCTGCTGCTGGCCCACGGAAAGCTTGCGCGCTGGATCAGCCGCGCGATCAGCAAGCCCAACCAGCGCCAGCGCTTCCTCGGCACGCGCGTCACGGTCCTCCCGCGCCACACCGGCCAATGCCATGGGATAAAGCGTATTGGCCAGCACAGACCGGCGCAGCAGCACCGGGCGCTGAAACACCATCGCCTGGCGCCGCGCGACATGTTCGGTTGGCATCGCCCAGAAAACCCGCCCGGCCGAAGGCTTCAGCAAGCCATGCAGCAGCCGCAACAGCACGCTTTTCCCCGCACCATTGGCGCCAATCAGCAGAGTCGGAGCGCCAGCCGTAATGGTCAACGAAACATCACGCAAAATCTCAGCGCCACCGGCGTTAAAGCCCAAACCGTCAGTGCAAAGCGGCAGTATGGAATCAGGTAACAGCATTTCAGCCGGCCCAGCGCGCGGCAATGCCCCGCACACCTTGCGCCAGCGCATTCACGCCAAGGACAATCGCCATCAGCACAATCCCAAGTGCCAGCGCCAACGGCAAATCGCCCTTGCTGGTTTCAAGCGCAATCGCGGTGGTCATCACGCGGGTGAAGCCTTCAATATTGCCGCCCACCACCATCACCGCGCCCACTTCCGCCGCTGCCCGACCAAACCCCGCCAGCAGCACCGTCAGCAGCAGAAAGCGCCCATCCCACAACAGGGTCGGCACCGCGCGCCACGGCCCCGCACCAAAGGACCGCAGCTGTTCCGCATATTCTTCCCACATGCCTTCCAGCACCTGGCGCGTCAGCGCTGCCAGAATGGGCGTGATCAGCACGGCCTGAGCCATAATCATGGCTGTCGGTGTGAAGAGCAGCCCGAAGGAACCGAGCGGCCCGGACCGCGACAGCAACAGATAAATCAGCAGCCCCACCACCACCGGCGGTAGCCCCATGAGCGCATTGGTCAGCGTGATCACGCTGCCCCGCCCCGGAAACCGCGCCACCGCCAACAGCGCCCCAAGCGGCAAGCCAATCAGCGCCGCCAATAGCAGCGCGGAAAGGCTCACGCGCAAAGACAGCGCCACAATAGCCAGCACCGCCGAGTCCAGGGAAAGGATCAAGCCAAAAGCCGTCGTGAATGCGCTGGCAAGGTCCTGCACCCCATCCTCCCTGTATCTTGCTTAAATGCGGATGGGTGAAACCTGCGTCAATTCGCCATGGCGCTTGACTCGATGCCGATTTTTGCCGAAATTCGCCATCAGATGCCGGATGTCCTGACGCTTAAGGAAGCAGCCCACTTCCTCCGCCTTTCCGAACGCTCACTTTATGAGCTTGCGCGCGCACAAAAGCTGCCGGCGGCACAGCTTGGCGGGAAATGGCTGTTCCCCCGCCGGCAGCTTGAACGCTGGCTCGCCGCCCAGGCGGATTCGGGCACCGCGCAACGGCTGGACCCGCCGCCGATCCTGGCAGGCAGCCATGACCCTTTGCTCGATTGGGCGGCGCGGCAATCCGGCTGCGGGCTGGCTTTGCGGGGTGGCGGCAGCCTGGATGGGCTGATCGCCCTGGCCGAGGGCGAGGCACTGGTCGTCGCCAGCCATTTGCTCGATCCCGACAGCAACAGCTTCAACGAACCCGCAGCGCGGGAGTTCCTGGCCGGGCGTGCCTTTGTCGGCATTACCTGGGCCTGGCGAGAGCAAGGCTTGATCCTGCCGCAAGGCAACCCTGGCGTGCTGGCAGGCATCGCGGATTTGGCGCGCCCCGGCCTGCGCGTGGCGGGGCGGCAACCGCGCGCCGGCAGCCATGTGCTGCTGACACATTTGCTTTCAGAAGCGGGGCTGCGCCTTGATCAAATCGGCTTCCTGCCAAGCCCCGCCCTTTCGGAGGATGAGGTCGCGGCCAGCGTCGCCGAAGGCCGCGCCGATGTCGGCTTCGGCATTCGTGCCGAGGCCGCGGCGCGTGGTCTGACTTTCCTGCCACTATTCCGCGAGCGTTTTGACCTGGTGATGGACCGCCGCCATTTCTTCAGCGATCCCGTGCAGAAATTACTGGCCTTCACGCGGGGCGGGGTCTTCGCCACCCGCGCCGCGCGGCTTGGTGGTTATGACCTTTCCGCGCTTGGTTCCGTGGCCTTCAATGCCTGACTTGACACTTATTCCAGCGTAATCCCGGCGTAGCCCTGCGCCGCCATACCATTCGCCCAAGCGCGATAGCTTGGCGCGCTGCCAGTATAGCGCGCGACAATGCGCTTTTGCTTGCCCGCAACATTCAGATTGACGCCAGTCATCCAGGAATCCACCTCCATGGAAAGCAGGCCCTTGGCCAATTCCATGACGTGATCCATCCATTTTTCCATCGCCGCTTCAGTCGCTTCCACGCGCGTAATGTGCTTGGCTTGCGCATAGCCCAGCAGATCGCTCACCCATTCCACGTTGAATTCGATGGAACGCGGAATATTGCCAAGCGCGGTATGGGGGCCCAGCAGCATGAACATATTCGGCATGCCCTTTTGCATCATGCCGACCAGCGATGTTGCGCCATCCTGCCATATTTCCTTGAGCGTCACGCCATCCGCGCCCTGGAATTCAATCCGGTCGAAAGCGCCGCGCAGCGCGTCAAAGCCAGTGGCGTAAACGATAATGTCGAATTCATATTCGGCTTCGCTTGTCTTGATGCCGGTTGGCGTAATGCGCTCGATCGGTGTTGCTTTGCTGTTCACCAGCGTCACGTTCGGCTGGTTGTAGCATTCGAAATAGAAGGTTTCCAAAGGCACGCGCCTGGTACCGAAGCCGTGATTCGTTGGAATCAGCATCTCCGCGACTTTAGGGTCCTTCACGCGCTGGCGGATCTTGTTGGCCACAAAACGCGACACTTCCTCATTCGCCGCACGATTGGTCAGCAAATCCTTAAAATTACCGACCCAAATCCCGAAGCCCTTTTCGGAATAGAGCTTTTCCAGAAAGGCTTCGCGTTCCGCGGCCGAGACATCGAAGGTATTGCGCGGATCGGGTGTGTGCAGGAAGCAGGAGAAGGTTTCCTCGCAACGCTTGAAAATCTGATCATAGCGGCTGCGGATTTCCGCCATTTCCTCTGCGCTGATCTTGCCATTATGCAAGGGCGCGCACCAATT
>CAMCHA010000148.1 GCA_945874515.1 Asaia bogorensis | reverse complement strand
AAGCTGGAACGCGATGTGGCGGAGCTTCGGAAGAAGCTCGCGACCGGTGGCGGCGGTGCGGAGATTGAGGAAGTGGCGGGGCTACGGCTTTCGCTGCGCGACCTTGGCGAAGTGCCGCCGCGCGATTTGAAGGGCTTGGCTGAGGCCATTCTGAAGGGCGGTAGCGCTGATGTTGTTGCGCTGATCAGCACGGCGGAAGGCAAGGCCAGTATCGTGGTTGCCGTGGCGGAAGCCGCCAAGGGCCGCGCCGACGCGGTGGCCTTGGTGCGCGCGGCCTCGGCCGCGGTGGGTGGCAAGGGCGGTGGCGGGCGGCCCGATATGGCGCAGGCCGGCGGGCCGGATGCAGCCAATGCGGCAGAAGCGCTGGCGGCGGTGAAGGCGGCGTTGGCTGGATGATGCTAAGGGGCGCTGCATCACGCAGCGCCCTTTGCCTCACATCTCACAAAGCGTGAGTGTGCGGCCTTCAATCAGCGCCGCATAGGCATCGCGCACCTTGGCAAGGCGCGGGTTCTTGGTGTGCACATCAACTGCCGCGCGGTCCTGATACACTTCGCATAGCATGACGCGGCTTTTGTCATGCGCGCTATCCTTGTCGAGCGGTTGCAGCACATCAAAGCGCTCACAGCCTGGTTCCTCCTGAAGCGTCAGCCGGGCATGTTCGCGGATGATCGCGTCAAAGGCCGCGTGCTGGCCTTCCTTGATCTTGAATTCAACGGCGATGGCGATTTTGGGCATGGTGTATCCTCCTGTGTGTAAAACTTGTGATGGTCAGGGAAGTTTGGCGCCGCCGCGTGCTTGCAAGCGCGCCAGCAGGTGATCAATCTCCGCCGTGGTTTCCGGCGAAAGCTTGGGGCCGGGCGCGCGCAAAGCCGCATGGGCAATGATGCCGCGCCGCGCCAGTATGTGCTTGCGGATGGCAAGGCCAAGGCCGGGCTGCAATTCGCTGCGGATCAACGGCAGATGAAGATCAAACGCATCCTGCGCGGCGTCGCGCTTGCCTGCCGCCATCAGCGCAATCACTTGGGCCAGCATTTCCGGGAAGGCATAGCCGGTCATGATGCCATCCGCGCCGCGCGAGAGTTCCTCCGGCAGGAATTGACCGCCATTGCCGCCCAGGATGCTGATGCGCGGCATCTTGCCTTCGGCTTCCATCTTCCGGATGGCGGAAAGCTTATCAAGCCCGGGATAATCTTCCGCCTTCAGCATCACCAGGCGCGGGTCCGCCGCGGCGCGCGCCACCATGCCAGCGCTGATGTGAATGCCGGTCAGTTGCGGGAAATCCTGCAAAACAAAAGGCGCATCGCCCACCGTATCCATGGCCTGCATGATGTAGGACAGCACCGCATCATCGCCCTTAAGGCCAGGTGCTGGCGCCACCATGATGCCCGCAGCACCCAGATCAAGCGCGCCCTGCGCCACAGCGCGCATGCTCGCAAAACCAGGCGCCGAGGCTCCCACCACCACCGGCACGCGCCCCGCCACACGATTGATTACGCGCTTCACGAAGCTGATCGCTTCTTCTTGATCAAGCTTCGGCGCTTCACCCATCACGCCAAGCAGCGTCAGGCCACTGGCACCCGCGGCCAGAAAGGCATCGGTCATGCGATCCGCACTGGCCAGATCAAGCGCGCCATCGGGCAGGAAGGGGGTGGGCGCAATGACGAAAACGCCCTTGGCATTTCTGGTGAGCATGGACGGGTCCTCAGATGTTGTGGCGATCATAGAACAAGCAGCCAGCCTCGCCCAGGCTTGACGCTTGGCATAAAGCGCCATCCCATGGGCGCTTAAGGCAACGCGGTCAGGAACACGCCATGTCCCAACATCAGGTGCAGCATTACCTTGCCGTCCGAGAGGATTGGCTCGCCGCACGGCAGGAAGAAATCCTGGACCCCGCGCAGGTGATCATTGATCCGCACCATCATCTCTGGGATCGGCCGGGCTGGCGCTATCTGCATGATGAATTCCTGGCGGATCTGAAAAGCGGCCATAACGTGAAGGCGACGGTTTATGTCCAAGCGCGGTCCATGCACCGTGCGGCTGGACCTGAAGCTTTGAAGCCAGTGGGGGAGACGGAATTCGTCACCGGCATTGCCGCGATGTTCGCAAGCGGGATTTACGGCGATATCGCCGCCAATGCCGGGATTGTGGGCTATGCCGACCTGACGCTGGGTGAAGCCGTGCAGCCGGTGTTGGAAGCGCATATCGCGGCTGCCGGCGGCAGGTTTCGCGGCATTCGCCATATCGCGACCTGGGACCCTGACCCCGTCATGCTAAACCCGGCCTATACGCCGGCGGAAAACATGATGGATAGCGCTGCGTTCCGCGCGGGCTTCGCCGCACTTGGGCGGAATGGGCTTTCATTCGATGCCTGGATTTATTTCCACCAAATCCCACGCTTGGCCTCACTCGCGCGCGCCTTCCCGGAAATCCCGATTGTGCTGGATCATTGCGGCGGGATTCTTGGCATCGGCCCCTATGCCGGTAAGCGCGATGAGGTTTTCGCCGCCTGGTCGCGCAATATGGCGGAACTGGCGCAATGCCCGAATGTCATGGTGAAGGTGGGCGGGCTTGGGATGCGTTTGCCGGGCTTTGGTCTTGAAGCCGGCGCGATTGCGCCTTCATCGGAAGAACTGGCGCAGCATTGGCGCCCCTGGATGGAGCGCTGCATTGAACTATTCGGCACACAGCGCTGCATGTTTGAAAGTAATTTCCCGGTGGATAAGGGCGGCTATGGCTATGCGGTCGGCTGGAATGCCTTCAAGCGGATCGCCGCCGGCGCCTCGGCCGAGGAAAAGGCTGATCTGTTCTGGCGGAGTGCCGCGCGGTTTTATCGGCTGACGCAGTTTCTTTGAAAGGCGCCGGGCGGCACCGATCAGAAAAGCTTCGGCCAACGCGCCGTGCGGTTGCGTTCTTGCTCGGCGGTTAATTCATATGGCCCGTCGCGCACATCCCTGTAAGGCGGCGTTGCCACTGGCGGCGTCGTCCAGCAATCCACCTTACCCAGGCTGCGCGTGCACATCGGCTGCACTGGCGGCGGTGGGTCTGAGGCGCAATAGGTCTGGCCCTTGGCGAGCCGGACATAGGAACAATCCTGGCCAGTCAGCAAGGACACCACATTATCGCCGATGCCGCGCTGGGTTAAAACAAGCGATGCCCCCTCAGCCACCGCAGGAATGGCGAGCAAAGGCGCGCCAGGGGCACCAACGCTTTCGCAGCCGGCCAGCAGCATAAAGACCATCAAAAGGGGGCGTGTTTTACGCATCCCACAACAAGACCCTAGAAAAGTTAATGAATTGCAAATTTTTTCCTAAAATCTTTACCATTTTGCCGCGTTTACCCGAATTTCCCCGTTTGACCGGCGCGGCGGAAGGGCTTAGCCCTGCGCCAAACGCCTATCTATCCCGAGGATCGCCTTGCCCGATATCTTTGACGAGGTTGCGGAAGACCTTCGCGCTGAACGCGCCCGCCGGCTGTGGAAGCGCTACGGGACCCTGGTCTTGGGCGCGCTTGTCTTCGTGTTGGCCGGCATTGGCGCCCATCAAGGCTGGCGCTGGTACGAAGCACGTGAGGCTGAAAAGGCTGGCATGGCCTTCATGGCCGCGCATCGCGCGGCGGAGGCCGAAGGTGCGGACCTCAAATCCATGGCGCAGCGCTTTGAAGAAGCCTCGCGCGGGGCGCCCGCCGGCTATCGTGATTTGGCGCGGCTGCGGGCTGCCGCACTCAAGGCCGAAACCGGGGATTTGGCGGAAGCGCTCCGGCTTTATGATGCGATCGCCGCTGATAGCAGCGCCGATCCGCTGTATCGGGATTTGGCATCCTTGTTGTGGGTCATCCGCTCGCTCGATCAGGGGGATTTAGCCATGCTGGCTGCGCGCATCACCCCGCTGACCCGCCCCGACTCGGCCTGGAATGCCTCGGCGCGGGAAATTGCCGGGTTGATAGCCTTGCGCGCCGGGCGTCGCGACGAAGCGCGCCAAGCCTTCCAGGCGCTGGCCGCTGATGTCACGGCGCCGCGTGGGGTTCGGGAAAGGGCTCAACGTCTTGCCATGGGGCTTGAAGGATGACGGGGCGGGATTTCTCTCGGCGGGCTTGGTTGCTGGGCTCGGTCGGGCTACTGGCCGGATGCGAAACGCTGGATAGTATTTTCGGCGAACGACGCGTGAAGATTCTTGGTGAGCGGAAACCAGTGCTGACGCTGCCGGACCGCACGGTTGAAGCGGATGCTGATGCGCGGGGCCTGACTGTTTCCCTCCGAGCTCCCGAAATGCGCGGTCAATGGCCGCAGCTTGGCGGCGCGGCTAGCCATGCGGGCGGGCATATGGCCCTTGGTGCCAATCTGCGGCAGGCTTGGTCCAGCAGCTATGGCACCGGCACATCCTTGCGGCGCCGGGTTGTTGCCGGGCCGGTGGCCAGCGCGGATCAAGTTTTTATGGGCGATGCTGAAGGCTATGTTTCGGCCTTCGATATCACCAATGGCGCGCGGCGCTGGCGCGCTGATACGCGCCCGGAAAATGAACGCGGCGATGGCACTGGCGCTGGCGTGATCGTGGAAGGCGATACGGTTTTTGTCACCACGGTGCTTTCCGAATTGCTGGCGCTTTCCGCCGCCGATGGATCGGTGAAATGGCGTGTGCGCCTCACCGCCCCCATGCGCGGCGCGCCCTCCTTCGCCAATGGGCGGATTTTCGTGACCACGTTGGATAGTACGCTGCTGGCGCTTTCCGCCGAAGATGGAAAAGTGCTTTGGCGCTACCGTGCCCAGGCGATCCTGACCGTGCCGCTTGGCCTGCCGCCGCCCGCCATTTCGGGCGAAACCGTGGTGGCCGGCTTTCCTTCCGGCGAAATTCTGGCCTTCCGCGCCAATGATGGCCGCGTGATCTGGAGCGACAGCCTGGCCGCTTCCGGCGGCACCAGCCTGGCCGATGTCGGCAGTGTTCGCGCTGCCCCAGTGATCTCAGGCAATAGCGTCATTGCCATTGGCATGGGCGGCATAGGGCTTTCGATTGATCTGCGCTCTGGTCGGCGCATTTGGGAACGCGAATTTGGCGGTACAGAAATGCCCTGGGCCGCGGGCGAATGGGTCTTCGGTACGACCGATGCCGGCGAAGTTGCGGCGCTGCAGCGCGATACTGGCCAGGCGCGCTGGGCGGTTTCGTTGCGCCCGCCCGCGGAGGGCAATAAACCGCAACCGAGGGTGCAGCTTTCATCGCCGCTGCTGGCCGGTGGGCGGCTTTTTGTTGGCACCAGCTTGGCAGAACTTATCTCGCTCAATCCCTCCAATGGCGATGTGCTGGGCCGCCAACGCCTGCCGGGTGCGCTTTCTCTGCCAATGCTTGTGGTGGGCGGGCGCCTGATTGTTGCGACAGATGATGGCAGCCTGATCGCCTTTGCAGGCGAAGGCTGAATAGAACCCCTTCATGCAGCCCGTCATTGTCATTTTAGGTCGGCCCAATGTGGGCAAATCCACGCTGTTCAACCGGCTGGCGCAGCGGCGCATGGCACTGGTGCATGATACACCCGGCGTCACGCGTGACCGGAAGGAAGTGACCGCGCGCATCGCCGGACGCGACGTGACCTTGGTGGATACCGCCGGGCTTGAGGAAGCCCCACCCGATACCGTGCCCGGCCGCATGCGCGCGAGTTCTGAGGCCGCGCTGCGTGGCGCCTCCCTCGTGCTGTTTGTGGTGGATGCGCGCACCGGCATCATGCCCGCGGATCGCGCTTTCGCGGCTTGGCTCAGGCGGATGCGCGTGCCGGTGCTGGTGGTTGCGAATAAGGCCGAAGGCCGCGCCGGCACCACCGCGGCCATGGAGGCCTTTGAATTGGGCCTGGGCGACCCGGTGCCTGTCAGCTCCGAACATGGCGATGGCTTCGGCAATCTGCATGATGAAATCGCGGCCAAGCTTGGCCCCCTGCCAGAGGATGAGGCTGAGGAAGAAGATACAGAACGTCCACTGCGCCTTGCCATTGTGGGCCGGCCCAATGCCGGCAAATCCACGCTGCTGAATGCGCTTTTTGGTGAAGACCGTATGATCACCGGGCCCGAGCCCGGCCTGACGCGCGATGCCGTCGCCGTGCAATGGCGCGATTCCACGGGCGGTGAGGTGCGGCTGGTTGATACGGCCGGCATGCGCAAGAAGGCACGGGTGCAGGAAACGCTGGAGCAGATGTCGGTCGCGTCTTCCCTTGCCGCACTCAAGGAAGCGGAAGTGGTGGTGCTGGTCCTGGATGCGCTGCTTGGCATGGATGAACAGGATTTGCGCATTGCGCGCCTGGCGGAACGCGAAGGCCGCGCCTTGGTGATCGCGCTCAATAAATGGGATGCGGTGGAAGACCGTAATGTGGCGCGCAAGCGTGTGGAAGACGCGCTGATGACATCGCTGGCGCAATCCAAGGGCGTGCCGGTGGTACCGCTTTCGGCGGCGACGGGGCGGGGCGTTGATAAGCTGATGCCTGCGGTGCGCGCGGCCTATGCGCTCTGGAATCGTCGCATCCCGACCGGGGAGGTTAATCGCTGGTTCGAAGCGGCGCTGGCACGGCATCAGGCGCCGCTGGTGGATGGCAGGCGCATAAAGCTGCGCTACGCGACCATGCCCAAGGCGCGTCCACCCACAATGGTGATTTTCGGCACAAGGGCCGATGAATTGCCGGAGGATTATCGGCGCTATTTGGTGAATTCC
>CAMCHA010000147.1 GCA_945874515.1 Asaia bogorensis | reverse complement strand
GGGCGGCCTTCCAGCACCTTGTTCACCACTTCGCAGGCGAAGCCGGCTTCGCGGATGCGTGCGGCCGTGCCGCGCGTCGCCACCACGCGGAAGCCCATTTCGGCAAGGCGGCGGGCCAGCGTCACCGCCGCACCCTTGTCTGATTCCTTCACGGAGATGAAGGCGGTGCCGGCTTCCGGCAGCTTCACCCCGGCGCCAAGCTGGGATTTCAGGAAGGCGCGCTCAAAAGAAACATCAAGCCCCATGACTTCCCCGGTGGATTTCATTTCCGGGCCCAGGATCACATCCACATTGGGGAAGCGGTTGAAGGGGAAGACCGCTTCCTTCACCGCGACATGCCGATAGATGGCGTCATCATCCAGTTTGAATTCGGCCAGGCGGGCGCCGGCCATGACCCGCGCGCCGATCTTGGCGACTTCCACCCCGGTCGCCTTGGCCACGAAGGGCACGGTGCGCGATGCACGAGGATTGACTTCCAGCACATAGATTTCGCCATCCTTCACCGCGTATTGCACATTCATCAGCCCTTGCACTTTCAGCGCACGAGCCATTGCAACCGTTTCCGCCTTCAATTCAGTGACAATGGCGGGCGGCAGGGAATAGGGCGGCAGGGAACAGGCGGAATCGCCGGAATGAATGCCGGCTTCTTCGATATGTTCCATCACACCGGCGACATGCACATTGCCGTCTTTGTCCGCGATGCAATCCACATCCACCTCAATCGCATCCACCAGATATTGGTCAATCAGGATCGGGTTTTCGCCGGAAACTTTCACAGCCTCCGCGCCAAAGCGCATAAGCTGTTCGCGATTATAGGCAATTTCCATCGCGCGCCCGCCCAGCACATAGGAAGGGCGCACCACAACGGGGTAGCCGATACGCTCCGCCTCATCAGCCGCTTCTTCCAGCGTGCGCACCGTGCCATTGCGCGGTTGCTTCAGGCCAAGGCCCTTCAGCAATTGCTGAAAGCGTTCGCGGTCTTCGGCGATATCAATCGCCTCCGCGCTGGTGCCGAGGATCGGGATGCCCGCCTTGTGCAAAGCCTGGCTCAGCTTGAGCGGCGTCTGCCCACCATATTGCACGATGCAGCCGAGCAATTCACCGGATTCCTGTTCCTTGCGGATCAGCGAAATCACATCTTCCGCCGTCAGCGGTTCGAAATAGAGCCGATCTGACGTGTCGTAATCCGTGCTCACGGTTTCAGGGTTGCAATTGACCATAATGGTCTCAAACCCAGCTTCCTTGAGCGCGTAAGCCGCATGCACGCAGCAATAGTCAAATTCGATCCCCTGGCCGATGCGGTTCGGCCCACCACCCAGGATGATGATTTTCTGCCGCGCCGTCGGGCGGCTCTCGCATACGGGCGTGCCGAAACCGCCTTCATAAGTGGAATACATATAGGGCGTCTCAGATGCGAATTCCGCCGCGCAGGTATCAATCCGCTTATAGACCGGTGTTACACCAAGCCTGGTGCGGAATGCGGCCACTTCGGCTTCGGTGCTGCCGGTGAGCACTGCCAGCCGCTTATCGGCAAAGCCCATGGCCTTGATGCTCCGCAGCGCAGTCGCGTCTCGCGGCAGGCCATTGCTGCGGATATCTGCCTCAATTTGCACGAGTTTTTCAATTTCGCGCAGGAACCAGGGGTCGAATTTGCAGGCTTCGTGAATCGCTTCCACGCTCATGCCCGCGCGCATGGCCTGCGCCGCAATTAGAATGCGATCAGGCTGCGGCGTGGCAAGTGCTGCATGGAAAGCCTGCGGGCTGCCATCGCCGGGAATGGGCACTTCATCCAACCCGGAATATCCAATCTCCAGCCCGCGCAGGCCCTTTTGCATGGCTTCCGCGAAAGAACGACCAATCGCCATCGTCTCCCCCACCGATTTCATGGAGGTGGTGAGGGTGGCCGGCGTGCCGGGGAATTTTTCAAAGGTGAAGCGCGGGATTTTCACCACCACATAATCAATGGTGGGTTCGAAACTGGCCGGCGTCACCTTGGTGATGTCATTGGCCAATTCATCAAGCGTGTAGCCAACGGCGAGCTTCGCCGCGACCTTGGCGATGGGAAAGCCCGTGGCCTTGGAAGCGAGCGCAGATGAACGCGACACGCGCGGGTTCATTTCAATGATCACCATGCGCCCATCAACCGGGTTGATGCCGAATTGCACATTGGAACCGCCTGTATCCACGCCGATTTCCCGCAGACACGCGATGGAAGCATCGCGCATGCGCTGATATTCCTTATCGGTCAGCGTCAGCGCGGGCGCGATGGTGACGGAATCCCCCGTATGCACACCCATCGCATCCAGGTTTTCGATGGAACAGATAATGATGCAATTATCCGCGCAGTCGCGGACCACTTCCATCTCATACTCCTTCCAACCCAGCACGCTTTCTTCCACCAGCACTTCACTGGTCATGGAAGCGGCCAGGCCCGAGGAGACGATTTGTTCGAATTCTTCGCGGTTATAGGCAATGCCGCCACCCGTGCCGCCGAGCGTGAAGGAAGGGCGAATGACGCAAGGCAAACCGATGATTTTTAGTGCGTCCCAGGCTTCCGGCATGGTGTGCGCGATTTCGCTTTTCGGACTTTCAATGCCGATTTTGGTCATGGCATTGCGGAATTTCTGCCGGTCTTCGGCTTTGTCTATCACTTCCGCCTTGGCGCCGATCAATTCGCAGCCGTATTTTTCTAAAATGCCCGCCTCGGCGAGTTTCAGCGAGGTATTCAGCGCAGTCTGCCCGCCCATGGTCGGCAGCAAAGCATCGGGGCGTTCCTTGGCGATGATTTTCTCAACGATTTCGACCGTGATGGGTTCGATATAGGTGGCATCGGCCAGCCCCGGATCAGTCATGATGGTGGCCGGGTTGGAATTGACCAGAATGACGCGGTAGCCCTCAGCGCGGAGCGCCTTGCAGGCTTGCGCGCCGGAATAATCGAATTCGCAGGCCTGGCCGATGACGATAGGCCCGGCGCCGATGATCATGATGGATTTGATGTCAGTGCGCTTCGGCATGGTTCAGGGCCTTGAGGGTTGAAGCAGGGTGAGAGGGGGGTTCATGCGCGGCTTTCGGTGGCGAGCTTGAGCGCGAGTAACGCCAAAGCACCGCCCAAAATCCAACGCTGTGCGGCCATCCAAATGGGGTTTTCGCTGAGGAAGCGCGAAACCCCGGCGGCGCCGTAAATCAACAAGCCATCGAAGATAATGGCGATGGCAATTTGTACCGCGCCAAGCGTGATGCTTTGTAGAAAAACATCGCCAAGCGCAGGATCAATGAAGGGCGGCAACACCGCCACATAGAAAATCGCGACTTTGGGATTGAGCGCGGCGGTGGCGAAGCCAACACCAAACAGGCGCGATGCTTGTTCTCGTGGCATGGGGCGTGCGGTGAAAATTGGCTGCCCACCGGGGCGGAGGCATTGCCAGGCGAGGAAAGCAAGATAAGCAGCACCACCAATGCGCAGCACATCCCAGGCATAGGGAATGGCAAAAAGCGCCGCCGTAATACCCGCCGCGGCGCAGAGCATGATGAACAGGGAACCGCATTGGCAGCCAATCAGCGAAATCATGCCGGCGCCAACACCCTGCGCCAATGACCGCGAGACAAGGTAGAGCATATTCGGCCCCGGCGTGGCGGCGAGGCCGAGCGAAAGGGCCGCGAAGATCAGCAGGGTTTCGAGGGTGGGCATGAATTATCGCGCCGCCTCATGCGCCTTCACGATCAAGAGGATCGCTGAAGCTGTCTGGTGCAGCCCATAAGCGGCGAGATATTCCGGCACTTCACGAATCTCTGCGCCTTGGCCATGGGCCGCTGGTTCTTTATTTCGCGGCTTCGTCGCGCTGTTTTGGAGAAGATCGTACAATGCATTAATCTGACCCGGAAAGTATTCAGGCAGTAAATCCAACGCTTTGAATTTTTCGAATAGTTTCTTAGCTGTGTCGCCAGCGGTGATACTCGCACCATTTTTTGACAAAATTATCTTTAGTACGCTTTCTAAGGCCTTCGTACCTTCAACGAGGGAGCCTTTGTAATCGCCTTGACGATATTTTTCATGCGCTTGGAGAAATTCTTCGTTTGCACCCTCAAAACCCTTGGCACTAATGAAATGCAGCGCAGGCTTCATGACTTCAGAATGAATAAGCTGATTATCGACACGTATAATTTTGCCGCTTTCAAATTGATAGCCAACGCCAGCTTCTCTTATTCGTTGATTTATCGTATAGATTGCGTCTCGCCGATTCATCTTGTCGAATTGGCAAGCACATAAATCTATAACATCTAAACAGCGAGCGACTGTTTTTTCATTAACAAAAAACTCCGACAGTTCGTAGAGTGATGGCCGCGAATGCGAACGAGAGAAACGATCGAGATCCAGAAGCTCAAAAAGATGGCGGACCCCGTACTCTTCTCGCAAACTTAGGCAGACTGTAGCGTAGAATTTAGCTGCCAAGTTGTGCTCGTTGTAATCTGGCTTGCCGATGATTCGTTCACATAAAAGTACAATCTGAATTCGCAAGAACAGCGGAATATTTTCATACTCATAGACATCCGGGACAGCACCTGATTGCCGCCCCTCGCGCTTGGAGTAGATGTCATAAACCATATCAGCGCACCTTGAGAAATTCACTCACCCCTGCACCGAATACCCACCATCCACCGGAATCGCGACCCCGGTGATGAAGGCCGCGGCGTCGGAAGCCAGGAAGGCCGCAACCCCCTCAAAATCTCCGGGCTCGCCCCAGCGCTTGGAAGGCGTGCGCGCCAGCACATTGTCATTCAGCCCGGCCATATCCTGCCGCGCCTTGCGCGTCAGGTCCGTATCAATCCAGCCAGGCAAAATCACATTCACCGTAATGCCATCCGCGGCCCAGGCGACGGCGGTGGATTTCGTCATCTGCACCACGCCGCCCTTGGATGCGCCATAAGCCACATGCAAAGGCAGGCCAAAGATAGACAGCATAGACCCGTTATTGATCACGCGCCCGCAGCCATGCGCCTTCAAATACGGGTAGGCAGCTTGCGATGCCAACATGCCGCTGGTCAGGTTGGTGTTGATGATGCTGTGCCAGTCTTCCAGCTTATAAGTCTCGGGCCGGTTGCGGATATTCGTGCCGGCATTATTCACCAGAATATCCAAACGGCCGAACCGCTTGGCGGTTTCTTCCACCATGGCGGTAATGGAAGCCGGGTCGGTCACATCCACCGCAATGCTTTCCGCCTTGGCGCCCATCGCGCGCAAACCCGCCACTGCTGCATCATTCTTCGCGCCATTGCGCCCGGCGATCATTATTGTGGCGCCCGCTTTCGCCAGGCCCGTTGCCATGCCAAGCCCAATGCCACCATTGCCGCCCGTGACCAGCGCAACACGGCCGGTCAGATCAAACATCTTGTTCATGCCTTGGCCCTTTCGATCATTTCAACGAAGCGATGAAACAGATAATGGCTATCGGAAGGGCCGGGGCTCGCTTCCGGGTGGTATTGCACGGAAAAGGCCGGGCGATCTGTCGCCGCGACACCTTCATTGGTGCCATCGAAAAGAGAGACATGCGTGACCTTCGCATTGCCCGGCAGGCTTTCCGGGTCCACCGCAAAGCCGTGATTCTGGCTGGTGATTTCCACCTTGCCTGTCGTTAAATCCTTCACCGGCTGATTGGCACCGCGATGCCCGCGCGCCAGCTTGAAGGTGCGCGCGCCGAGTGCCAGCGACAGCAATTGATGCCCCAGACAAATGCCGAAAATCGGCAGTTTCTTATCGAGCACAGCGCGGATCGCGGGCACCGCGTAAGTGCCCGTCGCCGCCGGATCACCCGGACCATTGGACAGAAACACGCCATCCGGCTTTTGCGCGAAAATATCCTCGGCGGTCGCGGTTGCAGGCAGCACCACCACATCACAACCGGCGGAAGCCAGGCAGCGCAGGATATTGCGCTTGGCGCCGTAATCCATCGCGACAACGCGGTATTTCGGCGCGGTCTGGCGGCCAAAACCCGTGGGCCAGGCCCATTCGGTTTCATCCCAGCGATAGCTCTGCCGGCAGGTCACATCCTTGGCGAGGTCCATGCCTTCCAGCCCCGGCCAGCCAGCGGCTTCGGCGCGGAGCGCCGCGATATCAAACTTCCCATCCACGCGGTGGCACAAAACGCCATTGGGCGGCCCGCCATCGCGGATGCGCGCGGTCAAGGCGCGGGTATCAATGCCAGAAAGCCCCGGCACGCCGTGGGAAACCAGCCAGGCGTGCAAATGCCGAGTCGCGCGGTAATTCGCGGGTTCCGTGACATCCTGCTTCACAATCAGCCCGCGCGCGGCCGGCGTCAGTGCTTCGATATCTTCCTGATTCGTCCCGACATTGCCGATATGGGGGAAGGTGAAGGTGATGATCTGCCCGGCATAGGAAGGATCGGTCAGGGTTTCCTGATAGCCGGTCATGCCCGTGTTGAAGCAAATCTCGGCAACTGCCTTGCCCTCGGCCCCGAACCCGCGGCCCCAAAAGACGCTGCCATCAGCCAGCACTAGGCAGGCAGTGGCGCCAGGGGGGGCGGTATCGGCCATGGGAAGGGGCTCCGGTTTGGGGGTCTCGGTGGTGGGCGTGCCGGTCATATCGGCCAAAGTCAGGCCAGTGGCGGCCAGAATGGCAGGCCAGTGTTTGGCAGGAATCGCCTTGGATTGGCGCCATTTCCGGATGGCTTCCGTGCC
>CAMCHA010000146.1 GCA_945874515.1 Asaia bogorensis | reverse complement strand
ACGGCGCCATCCAGGCCTTCAGGAACAGCGCATCTCGTGTCATCGGATCACGCCGGATCAGCCTGGGTTCCGCTGCCTGCGCCGGCGCCGGCGCACGATCCCGCTTTGCCGCCACGCGCGCCGGAATGCCACCGTAATGCTTATCCACCAGCCGCCGTACCTCATCTTTCGGCACCGCGCCGCTGATCACCAAGGTCGCATTGGAAGGCGCGTAAAACCGAGCATGGAACCCGGCCAGATCATCGCGGGAAATGGCGCGGATCTCATCCTCCCAGCCAATAATGGGCCTGCCTGCCCAATGCTGCCGGCCCCAAAGGGCGGCCGTAAACGCCTCCCGGAAACGTGCCCTCGGGTTGGAATCCGTCCTTTGCTGGCGTTCTTCCAGCACTACACCGCGCTCACTTTCCAGAAATTCCTGCGGAATCAGCGCGGCGGCCATGCGGTCCGCCTCCATCTCCAGGATCATGCCAAGGCGTGAAGCCTCCACCGCCTGATGATAGGCGGTCACATCACGCGACGTGAAGGCATTATCATTGCCGCCTTCCCGCGCCACCAGCCGAGAGAAATCGCCCACCCCAATTTTGGGGCTGCCCTTGAACATCATGTGCTCAAGAAAATGCGCCACACCCGAACGCCCCGCCGGGTCTTCCGCCCCGCCCGCGGCAAAGAACAAATACTGCGTCACCACCGGCGCCCGGCTGAAGGGGATGAAGGCAACCTCCAACCCATTGGCCAGCCGCCAATGCTGCGCACCGAAAAGCGGGCGCTGCGGCGGCGGCGGCGCGACTTTCTGAGCAATGGCAGGGCTTGCAGCGCATAGCGCAGCAGCAGAGGCAAGGGTTTGGCGGCGGGTCAAACGGATCATACCCCAGAGATGGTATCAGCTAGGCAGGATTCTAGATTGAGGTAGCTTCAGAACCCGAGCCTCTGCCAAATGTTCTGCGCCCTGGGCTGCTGGATTGGGGTATCCCCAGCAGTGCCCTCAATCCCAAGCGCGGCATTTTCCCGTATGCGCTGCCGCTCGCGGGCCGGGTCAACGGCAATGCCCGCCGGCGGAGGATCACGCCAGAAAATCAGCCGGTCCGCCACATCACGCGGTGGCCGATCCAGCCTTTGGCTTTCGTCATCAACCTGACGGCGAATATCGGGCGTCGCGGCAGGCCCCGCCGACTGCAAAAGCGCCATCTCACCCACACTACTACCGACAGCCCGCGGCTGCCGTCGCGGGTCACGCAGCGCGAGCGAAGGCACCAGCACCGCCTCAGCCTCCTCACGCGCGCTCCGCTCCATCGGGCGGACCGCACCAGGGCGCGGCGGCGGCAAACCACCCGCCATATCCGGCGGCATGGATAGCGGCGCCCTGGTGGTCACGCGGAATTCATCCGGCGCATCCCGAATGAAACCAAGCGAACGCGCCGTATTCTCCCCACAGCCGACAAGCAGCAGCAAGGCAAAAGCAGGAATCAGGGTCTGGGGACGCAGAATCATGAACTATCTTTAGGCGTTCGGCGAGGCGGCAACAAGGCATCCAACAACAACACCCCAACACCACAGACAATCGCGGCATCCGCCACATTGAACACATACCAATGCCAGCCCCAGCCATGGGCATCCACGAAATCCACCACCGCCCCAAAACGCAAGCGATCCAAGACATTACCAAAAGCACCGCCAATCACGGCACCCAGCGCCAGCGCCACCATCCGCCCCTCGGCCCGCTGCAGCCAACGGAGCAAAAACACGGCAATCGCGACCGCAAGCCCGGCCAAAACCAACTGATTCCACGGGCCATCGCCGGAAAACAGGCCAAAGGTCACACCGCGATTCCAGACCATGGTCAGGTCCAGGCCGAAAGGGCCTGCCGAAAATAGGGGGATGTTCTGCACCTCGGGCAACGACAACACATCCAACACGAACCACTTTGAAAGCTGGTCAAAAACGAAGATACACCCCGCAAATATCAAACCTAGGCGGAACAGGCCGGGGGCGCTGCCCCCGAACCCCCGCCGGGGAGACAGTGTCTCCCCGGACCCCGCCGACATTAAAGCGCCTCGACCACTGCGTCACAGCGGCGGCAGAGCGTGGGATGGGAACTGCATTCGCCGACTTCGGGCAACACGCGCCAGCAGCGGTCGCACTTTACACCGGGGGCGGGGTGGAAGACCGCGGCGGCATCGGCAACGCCATCGGCGACGAAAGCACCCGAAGGCGCCAAATCGGAGGAAAGCCCGAAGCCCGAAGTGATGCAGAGCTCGGCCCATAACTCAGGCGACAACAGCGCTGCATCCTCAGCCGCCACATGCAATACCGGGGCGGCCTGCAAGGATGAACCAATCTCCTGCGCAACACGCGCACGCTCAAGCGCACCCGTCACGGCACGCCGCAAATCACGCAACCGCGCCCATTTCGCCGCCAGCGCCGGGTCCTTCCAGCCCCCCGGCACAAAGGGGAAATCGAGCAAATGCACACTCCCCCCCAGATCCGGGAAACGCGCAAGCCAGGCTTCCTCCGCCGTGAACACCAATACCGGCGCGAACCAGGCACAAAGACACCGATGCAGGACATCTAGCACCGTCCGCGCCGCACGCCTGCGCAGCGCATGCGCGGCATCACAGTAAAGACTGTCCTTGCGGATATCGAAATAAAAGGCCGAAAGGTCAGTCGCACAGAATTGATGGATTTCGGGATAAACCGCGGTCCAATCATGGGTTTCCACCGCACGCCTGATCTTCGCATCCAATTCCGTCAGGCGATGCAGCAACCAACGCTCCAACTCCGGCAATTCAGCATAGGGCACGGTTTCATCTTCCGTGAACCCATCGAGATTACCGAGCAGCCAGCGCAACGTATTGCGGATGCGCCGATACAATTCTGCCTGTTGCTTTAGGATTTCAGGACCGATGCGGAGATCAAGCGAGGTGTCGGAATTCATCACCCAAAGGCGCAGAATATCCGCGCCATATAGCTTCATCACATCCTGCGGCGCGGTGACATTGCCCATGGATTTGGACATTTTCCGCCCTTGCTCATCCAGCACAAAACCATGCGTCAGCACGGCCTTGAAGGGCGCGACACCATTGGTGCCAACAGATTCCAGCAGCGATGAATGGAACCAGCCGCGATGCTGGTCCGACCCTTCCAGATACAAATCAGCCGGGAAGGGCAATCCGCGCGGCGGCAGCACAAAGGCATGGGTAGATCCTGATTCAAACCAGACATCCACAATATCCATCACCTGTTCATAGGCCGCCGGATCACGGTCGGGGCCGAGGAAGCGCGCCGCCGCACCTGGCTTATACCAGGCATCCGCGCCCTCAGCGCGGAAGGCTTCCATCACGCGTTCGATGATCGCCGGATCACGCAGCGGCTCGCCCGATTGCTTGCTCACGAACACCGGGATCGGCACGCCCCAGGCGCGTTGGCGGCTGATGCACCAATCGGGCCGCGCGGCCACCATGGAACCGATGCGGTTCCGCCCCGCATCCGGCACGAAATGCGTCTTGGCAATCGCATCCAGCGACTTGGCGCGAATGGCATTGGCATCATCCATGGCGATGAACCATTGCGGCGTTGCACGGAAAATCACCGGCTTCTTGGACCGCCAGCTATGCGGATAGCTATGTGTGAGCTTGCCTGTGGCGGCGAGCGTCCCCGCCGCCTCCATCGCCGCATAAACTGCTGTATGAGCCTTGAAGACATGCAAGCCTTCAAAGCCTGGCGCGTGATGGGTGAAGGTGCCGTCGTCATTCACGGTTTCCGGGATCGGCAGGTGATGCGCGCGGCCCAGATTGAAGTCATCCTCACCATGGCCAGGCGCGATATGCACAAAACCCGTGCCGGCTTCGGTGGTCACGAAATCGCCGGGCAGCAAAGGCACATCGAATTCATAGCCATGCCCGCGCAGTGGATGCGCGGCCGTTGCGCCGGCAAGTTCTTCGCCCTTGATCACGCGCTTGATGCTATGCGCGCCGACCCCGGCGTCCTTTTCAAACTGCGGCAGCAAGGGCAGCGCCACCAGCAGACAGTCCCCAATTTTCAGATAGGATTTTTCAGCCAGGCTTTCGACATGCACCAACGCGTAATCAATTTCAGCACCGTAAGCGACGGCGCGATTGCCTGGCATGGTCCAGGGCGTCGTGGTCCAGATCACCACATCAGCGCCCACCAGATCCGCCGCGCCCGCTTTCAGGATGCGGAACTTCGCATGCAGCGTCGGGCTGACATGATCGTGGTATTCAATCTCAGCTTCCGCCAGCGCGGTTTTCTCGACCGGGCTCCACATCACAGGGCGCAGCCCGCGATAGAGTGACCCATTCATCAGAAACTTGCCGATCTCACCCGCAATCGCCGCTTCTGAGGCGAAATCCATCGTCGCGTAGCGATCCGCCCAATCGCCGGCGACACCAAGGCGGATGAATTCTTCGCGCTGCACTTGAAGCCAATGTTCGGCATAGGCGCGGCATTCGGCGCGGAAATCCAAAACGGGCACCGCATCCTTGTCGCGACCCTTGTTGCGGTATTCTTCTTCAACCTTCCATTCAATCGGCAGGCCGTGGCAATCCCAGCCGGGGACGTAATTCGCATCAAACCCCGCCATTTGCGCAGCGCGATTGATCACATCCTTCAGAATTTTATTCAGCGCATGGCCGATATGCAGATTGCCATTGGCATAGGGCGGGCCATCATGCAGCACGAAACTCTCGCGTCCTTTGGATTGCGCGCGGAGCCTTTCCCACAGTTTCAGGCGGTCCCAGCGCGCCAGCGTATCGGGCTCACGCTTCGGCAAATCGCCGCGCATGGGAAAGCCGGTCTGCGGCAGGAAGACGGTGCCGCGATAATCGCGGGCCTCTTTGGGGCTATCATTCATGGTTTTGAGCCTTGCGGGCTGAAAGGGGCCACCGGGGAACGGAGGCGAAGGTGAAAGATACGGGGCTGGGGCTTCCCGGCCTTCAGCAGAAGGCCGGGCGGGTAATTCGCGCCGGTATCATCACGATTTTCATATGGGTCATATGGGCGCGCGGTATGCAGGCGGTCAAGCCAGCGCCGCGCGAGCATTCAGGGCATCCTGTTCAATCGCCGCCTTCAGCGCCTCAAGCCCGTCAAACTTGGCATCCGGGCGCAGGAACTGCACCAGACGCACGCCTATTTCCTGGCCGTAAATATCGCCCGCGAAATCGAAGATATACACCTCCAACCGCGTCACCTTATCGCCACCAAGCGTTGGCCGCCGCCCGATATTGGCGACCCCCTTGGCCGTCCCGCCCCCGGGCAGCGCAACCGTTACAGCATAAACCCCCCGCGCTGGTTCCAAATGCCGATCGAGCCAGATATTCGCCGTCGGCCAGCCGAGCACGCGGCCAAGCTTATCCCCATGCACCACCGTGCCACGGATTTCCCATGGCCTGCCAAGCTTTTCCGCCGCCCGATCCGGGTAGCCATCCTGCAATAGCCGGCGGATGCGGGTGGAGGAAATCGCCTCCCCGTCCTGTTCCAATGGCGGCACGATGGAAAGCCCCATGCCGCGCGCAGCGGCTTCCCGCGCCAGAAAACGCACATCGCCGCCGCGCCGATTGCCGAAGGCGAAATCAGGCCCGCTCGCCAAATGCTTGGCACCTAGCGCCTTATGTAGCACCTGATCCACAAAGGCTTCCGCAGAAATTGCGGCGAATTCATCATCAAAGCTGAGCGCATAAACAAAACGCGTACCCGCATCCGTGAGGCAAGCGGCCTTGGCCGGCAATAGCGTCAGCCGAAAGGCCGGATCATCCGGGCGGAAATGCTCGCGCGGATGAGGCTCGAAGGTCAGCACGGCCAAAGGCAGTTCGGGCCGTGCCGCTTGCGCTGCCTTCAGCACCGCGACATGCCCCAGATGCACGCCGTCAAAATTGCCGAGCGCCACGGTGGCGCCGCGCGCTTCCTTTGGAATGGCCCGCCAATCGCTGAAAATTTTCGGTGCCATCAGGTTTCTCCGGGGTTCAGCCAGCGCGGCACATCGGGCGGCGTATAGCGCGCAAGCGCATCAATCGCGGCGGCACCATCCGGCGCCAGCACCGCCGCAGCGCGCATTTCGCCTCGCACAAATCCTTCGGCCACCATGTGATCCAGCGCCCCCATCAGTTTCTGCCAATAGCCAAGCGTATCCACAAACACGATGCCCTTCCGTTGAATGCCAAGCTGCAACCAAGTGAGCGTTTCGACCGCTTCTTCAAGGCTGCCATAGCCGCCGGGTAGCACGATGAAGCCATCAGAAAGCTCGGCCATCAGCGCCTTGCGTTCATGCATGGAAGCAACCACGCGCATATCCTTGAGCTGCTTGGCGCCCGCTTCGCGCGCCACCAACCCATGGGGGATGATGCCAATCACCTCGGCCCCCGCATCTTGCGCGGCAGCAGAAACCGCGCCCATCAGCCCAACACCACCCCCGCCATAAACCAGGCCAAGCCCGCGCGTGGCGATTTCGCGGCCAAGTGCGGCGGCTGCGGCGGCATATTCAGGGCGGGCGCCAGCGGCGGAGCCGGCAAAAACACAAACACGGCGCATGGGCTTACTCCGCAGCTTTGGTGATGGCGGCGCGGGAGGGGACGGAGACGAACGCCTCCCCCTCCAGCACCGGCTCACCCTTGACCAGACACACGGTATTGAGCGTAGCGCGGTGCTTTTCGGGATGAAGTGCGGCGACTTCGACAATGGCGGTGACGGTTTCGCCGAT
>CAMCHA010000145.1 GCA_945874515.1 Asaia bogorensis | reverse complement strand
GGCGCCGATGTCATCAAGGTGGAACGCCCCGATGGCGGCGATGACGCGCGCCGCATGCCGCCCTTTGTGGATGGCCGCAGCCAGCCCTTTGCCGTCTGGAACCGCAACAAGCGCAGCATCACCGCGGATTTGAAAAAGCCCGAGGATGTTGAACTGGTCCGCCAATTGGCCTTGCGCGCCGATGTGCTGGTGGAAAATTTCCGCCCCGGCACTTTGGCCCGGCTTGGGCTGGGGTGGGAGGCGCTGAGTGCCGCCAATCCGCGCCTGATCTGGTGTGCGATTTCAGGTTTCGGCCAGACCGGGCCTTGGGCGGATCATGGGGGCCTTGATATGATGGCACAGGGCATGTCTGGCCTGATGGCCGGCAATGGTCCGCCTGATGGCGAACCTTACCGCCTGCCGATCGCCATTACCGATGTCACGGCGGGGATGTTTTCGGCGCTGTCGGTGCTGGCCGCCTTGCAGGCGCGGGAGAAGACAGGGCAGGGCCAGCGCATTGATCAATCCCTGTTCGAAGCTGGTGTGGCGCTTGGCGTTTATGAAGCGGCGCATGTTTTCGCCCATGGCACGCGCCCTTCGCGGCTTGGGCAATTGCATCGCGGGTCGGCGCCCTATCGCGTGTTTCAGACCGCCGATGGCTACATCACGCTGGGCGCATCGAAGGAGAAATTCTGGCAGGCGCTATGTGGCATTATCGACTGGCCGGAATTGGCCACCGATCCGCGCTTTAAGACCAATGCGGATCGTGTGGCGAATAACGCAGCGCTGATCACGATTTTGCAGGATATTCTGGCGAAACGCCCAAGCGCCGAATGGCTGGCGGCACTTGGCAAGGCCGGCATCCCATCGGAGCCCGTGCTTTCTTATGATGAGGCGCTGGCGCATCCGCAGAGTCAGGCGCGCGGCTTGGCGCAGGTTTTCGAAGACTCCGAACGCGGGCCTATCCAGCATCTGGCGCCGCCCTTGCGGCTGGAAGGCACGCCCGCACGCATCACCCGCCGCACGCCGGATTTGGGCGAGCATAATGCGGAAATCCGGGCGTGGTTGGCGAAAAAAACTTGACGCCGCCCGGGCGAAAATTGTCTGATTTGGGTGGGATTTTCGTGCCGTGCCTTGCCGAGTGGTCGTTGTTTCGACCTCTATCGGGCCCGTCCGGGAAAACCGGAAAACGCGGCGGCGCTTCCGCTGCCATAACAAAGGGGCTCACCTTATGCCGAATGGCACTGTGAAATGGTTCAATGCGACCAAAGGCTTTGGCTTCATCCTGCCCGATGATGGCGGCAAGGATGTCTTTGTGCATATCACCGCCGTGCAGCAGGCGGGGCTGCAGGGGCTTAAGGAAAACCAAAAGCTGAGCTTTGAAGTCGCGAGTGAGCGCGGCAAGCCGGCGGCGATCAATCTGAAGGTTTTGTAGCGCGAGCCTTGCCCACGCGGAACGCCGCGGTGGCGATGATACCGGCCCTATAAAGGGATACGGTCACAAGACCAAAACAATCGCGCGGTCTTGCCTTCAACCAATCCCGTGGCGGCGAAGCTCCGTACCAAGCCGCCCGGTAACGAAGAAAAAAAACATGCGGAAATCCGCGATCAGCGACCATAACGGGTGGCGAAAGGTCGCGGGGCGGTTCTTTTCAATGAAGAAATGCCCAACCCAAGCAGGGCCATAACCACAGACCAGCGCCGCCAGCAGCAGCCAGGAATTGCCTGACATCAGCCCGAGCAAAAACAGCAAAAGCCCGGCACCCGTGCCGGCAAAATGCAAGGCGCGCGTCAAGGGCTTGGCGTGTTCGTTCAGATAGTAAGGCCAGAACTCGGCGAAGCTCTTGAAACCCTCGCTCATCCCGCTGCCTTGGCTTCAAGCTCGGGCGGCACAAGGGCCGCTTCCAAGGCGTTGCGTAATGAGCCGAGCTTGCGTTCATTTTCAACCTTCAGCCCGAAAACATCCTTCACGTAAAACACGTCAATCGCCCGCACCCCATAGGTGGTGATATGCGCTGAGGCGATTTGCATGGCCTGGTCGCTCATTGCCGCGGTGACATCATGCAAAAGCCCAGGGCGGTCACGGCCATTCACTTCGATCACCGTATGCGTATTGGAGGCGTGATTATCTATCACCACACGCGGCGGCACCGTCACGGCGCGTAGCCTGGCTGGTTCACGCTTCAGCTTGCGGATTTCATCCTTGAGGCGAAGCCGCCCAGAAAGCGACTGTTCCACCAGGACCGAAAGCCGCGCCAGACGATGCGGCGCATCCAAAGGCCCGCCCTGATAATCCTGCACCCAGAAAGTATCCAAGGCCATGCCATCGGTCATGGTATGGATGCGCGCATCCACAATGCTCGCCCCTGCCACTGCCAAGGCGCCCGCGATTTTGCTGAATAGCCCAGGATGGTCGGTGCAATAGACGGTCACTTCCGTCACCGCGCGATTTTCCAAAACGCGCGTATGTACCGTCAGCGGCGCCTTGGTAGCGCGCGCTTCCTGGATCATCGCCGCATGGCGCGCATGGCTTTCGGGATCGAAGGAAAGCCAATAGCCCGGGTAACCAAGGCCAAGGAAATGCTCTACCTCCGCACGCGGATGCCCCGCTAGTAATTTCGCCGCCGCATCCTTGGCCCGCGCCACCCGTACATCGCGTTCTGGTACGGAAAGCCCGCCTGCCAGCACTTCCGCGACACGCCAGTACAGTTCGCGCAGCAGCGTCGCTTTCCAGCCATTCCAGACCTTGCCGCTGACCGCGCGCATATCGGCCACCGTCAGCACCAGCAGCAGCCGGAGCCGTTCCGGGCTTTGCACAATCTCGGCAATATCCAGGATGGTTTTCGGGTCTTCAATGTCCCGGCGGAAGGCGGTTTCGCTGATCAGTAAATGATGCAGCACCAGCCAGGAAACTGTCTCGGTCTCCTCCGGCGTCAGGCCAAGGGCGGGGCAGACATGCAGCGCCAATTCCGCACCTAATTCCGAATGATCGCCGCCGCGCCCCTTGGCGGCATCATGCAGCAGCATCGCAACAAAAAGTGCGCGACGGGACTGCACCTGGCCGATCAATTCACTGGCAACGGGCGCGATTTCGTTCAGCTCGCCGCGTTCCATCGCCCCCAAAATGCCGATCGCTTCGATGGTATGCTCATCCACCGTAAACACGTGATAGGTGTCGAACTGCATCAGCCCGACCACGCGCTGCCAATCAGGCAAAAGCGCTGCGATCAGCCCTGCCTCATTCAACATGCGCATCCAGATATGCGGGTCCTTGCCGGACAGGATATCAAGGAATTCAGCACTCGCCGCCGGGTCGCCACGTAGCTGCGCCAAAAGGCGCGCATGGCGGATAATGGCGCGGAAGGCGAGCGGGTGGATATCCAAGCCCCGGTCACGTGCCAGCCGAAAGATGCGCAGCATCAATACGGGTTCAACCGTGAAATCAAAGCCCGGTGCGGCAATGATCTTGCCATCCGCCAGCGCAAATCCCGCTTCTGTCAAAGCCTTGTCAGGCGCCGGCAACACGGCAGGGCGGCCAAGTGCTGCGCGAATAATGGCGGGTTCCAGAATGCGGGTGAAGCGCGCCACATCGCGCACAGTCAGGAAGAAATGCTTCATGAAGCGCTCAACGCCATCCTGAAGCCCGCGCCGCGTATAGCCCATGCGGGCACCAACCACCGGCTGTAAGTCAAACGTCAGGCGTTCTTCCGCGCGGCCCGTAACGATGTGCAAGTGAAAGCGCACGGTCCACAGGAAGTCCCAGGCGCGGCGAATGGCGCGCGCTTCACTTGCTGTCAGCAGCCCGCCGCCTGGGCTATTGGGGCCGACCAATTCCGGCATGCGTTCCACATTGAAGGCATAGCGCGCCAGCCAATAAAGCGTTTGCAGATCGCGCAGCGCGCCGCGCCCTTCTTTCACATGGGGTTCCACCACGTAAGGGCTGTCGCCATAGCGCCGATGGCGCTTCTGCTTTTCGGCGAGCTTTGCTTCAAGAAAGGGTTTTAGCCCGGTGCGCGCGCGCGCGGCGCGAAATGCCTCATCAAAGCGCGTAAAAATTGAGGGATCGC
Organism: Asaia bogorensis; assembly: GCA_945874515.1. GTDB lineage: Bacteria > Pseudomonadota > Alphaproteobacteria > Acetobacterales > Acetobacteraceae > Neoroseomonas > Neoroseomonas bogorensis_B. The sequence goes on along the minus strand of CAMCHA010000145.1, from coordinate 2,670 downwards.
CCGCGACCAGCCGCGCATCCAAAAGCGCGGTCATCACCGTGGCGTCGCGCTTGGCTTCCTGCAGGCATTCACTACGCGATCTGGTGGCATGCCCGACTTTCAGCCCCATATCCCAGAGCAGATAGAGCATGAATTCAACGGCCTTCCTGCCCCGTGCGCCCATGCTGTTATCGGTCAGGAAAAGCAGATCAATATCGGAAAATGGCGCCAGCACACCGCGGCCATAACCACCGGTCGCGACCAGGGCGTGGGATTTCTCGCTGCTATCAGGTGGGTGCATCGCTTCGGTATAGCGGTGAATACCGAACATTAGCGTATCAGTCAGCGCCGCCAGCCAGCGCGCGGCGGCAAGGCCGGATAATTCACGCGCCTCAAAAGCTTGCTGCACACGGCCCTGGATGCGCCCCAAATGCCGGCGCAGCAGCGCCAGCGCTGCGTCACGCGGTATAGGCTGGCCAGCTGGCAGCAATTCCGCCAGCAGATCAGTCAGCAGCAAAGGCTGTTCCGCCGCCGGGACATGGCCATTCGGCCCGCGACGCTGCGGAGGCTCAGTAAGGGCAGAGGTGTTTTCCGATAGACTCATCACTGTCACAATATCGCGTCCGGCGGCGCTGCGACAGTCTCCAAAAGCGATTTAACGCGGTAGAGAAACTCCTGCGCTTCTCGCGGACTGAGTGTATCAGGATCGATCCCTGCAAGCGCTTCGAGCGCCGGGTGGGATGGCCGCGCGGCGGGGCCAGGGCGCGTGAAAAGCGGCAATTCCTCAGACATGGGGTCAAGGCCCTTGGCGCGGGCTTCAAGGGAACCAAGCACAGCCTCCGCACGCCGCAGCACTTCACGCGGCACGCCGGCAAGCTTCGCCACATGCAGGCCCCAGGATTTCTCGGCGGCACCGGGGCCGACACTATGGCGGAAAATCACCTGCCCGCGCCATTCGCGCACCTGCATGGTGGCCAGCGCCAGGTCCGGCAATTTGGCAGCAAGGGAGGTCAATTCATGGAAATGCGTGGCGAAGATGGTGCGGCAGCGGATGCGGTCATGCAAAGCTTCCAGCACCGACCAGGCGATGGCGAGCCCATCCCAGGTGGCGGTGCCGCGCCCGACCTCATCCAACACCACCAGGGATTGCGCGCTGGCCAGGTTCAATATCGCCGCTGTTTCGGCCATTTCCACCATGAAGGTGGAACGCCCGCCGGCAATGTCATCCGCCGCGCCCACGCGGGAGAAAAGCCGATCCACCAGACCAAGCCGCGCGGCTTCTGCGGGTAGGAAAAGCCCGGCCTGGGCCAGGATCACAAATAGCGCGTTTTGCCTTAAATACGTGGATTTACCGGCCATGTTCGGCCCGGTCAGCAAACAAAGCCGCTGGCCGGCGGAAAGGTCGCAATCATTTGGCACAAAGGCGGGGCCATGGGCACGGGCGAGGGCCGCTTCCACCACCGGATGCCGCCCGGCCTTGATAGCGAAATCCGGTTTTTCGGTCATTTCTGGCCGGCACCAGCCGCCACCCGCGGCCAATTCCGCGCCCGCCGCATGCACATCCAATTCCGCCATCGCGGAAGCAGCCGCGGCGGTGCCTGGCGCGGCATTCAGGCAAAGCCTTCGCAAATGCTGCGCGACCATGCGTTCCCGCCGCGCCGCCTGGTCCCCGGCTTCCGCCACCTTGCGGTCCAATTCGGCCAGCGCGGCGCAGGTGAAGCGCATGGCATTTGACATGGTTTGGCGATGGATCGGGCTATGCGGGCCTTCGGGGATGGCGGCGCGCAGCAATTTCTCGCCGGCTGCCAAGGGCATTTCCGCGAGAAAGCCGAATTGCTGATGATGACGAATGCGCAAAGCTGCCACGCCCCAAGCCTGCGCCAAATCCAGTTGCAAAGCGGCAATGGCATCGCGCCCGCCATCACGCAGCCGCCTTAGCGCATCCAATTCGCCGTCATAGCCCGCGGCAATCAGCCCGCCATCTTCCAGGCGTGCCGGCAGGGTTTCCGCCAAAGCGCGCTGCAATTCCGCCTGCGGTGAGGCTTCCGGCACCAGCGCGCCGCGCGCTGCATCGATCAACGCCGGTTGCAAGCCGCCGGCGGCATCAAGCGCGGCTGCCATGGCTTCGGCCCGCGCCAGCCCATCGCGAATGGCGGCCAGATCACGCGGCGCAAACCGATCAAGCGATAGCCGCGCCAAGGCCCGCGCCATATCGGGCGAGCCCTTCAAGGCTGCCCTTAACGCCGCCCGTTCGGAAGCTGCGGCGAGCATCCACCCCACCGCCTCATGCCGCGCCAGAATGGGGGCTGCGTCGGCAAGTGGCGAGGCAAGGCGCGCGGCCAATTCCCGCGCCCCGGCGGCGGTCACGGTGCGGTCCACCGCGGCAAGCAGGGAATGGCGTGCCTCACCCCTTTCGCTTTTCAGGATTTCCAAGGATCGGCGTGTGGCGGCATCCATCTGCAACAAGCCGCGCCCGCCCATGGGGCTGGGGGGTGCGAGGCGCGGCAGGGCGCCTGCCTGGGTTGCCCGCACATAATCCAAGGCCATGGCGGCGGCGGCGAGTTCTTCGGCGCTGAAACTGCCAAAACCATCCAGGGTTGAGACATCGAAAGCCTCGGCGAGGCGCCGCGCGGCATCGCGTGGTGGGTCAGCCGGCGTGATACGCGCGGCCACTCCGCCTTCAAAAACCCC
>CAMCHA010000144.1 GCA_945874515.1 Asaia bogorensis | reverse complement strand
GCGCGCGAGCTTGGCGGTTCCGAGGTGTTCCTTTCCATCGGCCAGATCCGCCAGATCAGCGTTTTCGTGGGCGGCGAGGTGATGCGCCCCGGCTTTCAAACCCTGACCGCGCTGGCGAGCGTTTTGGACGCCTTGGCGGCGGCTGAAGGCGTACGGCGCAGCGGGTCGCTCCGCGCCATCAGGATTGAGGGGCCGGCGGGCTCTCGGCAGGTGGATCTCTACCCGCTGCTGGCTGATGCGCCAGGGGAGGCTGACCTGACGCTGCGGGAGGGTGAGCGCATTCTGGTGCCCCCGCTGGGTGGTGTGGTGGCGATTGCCGGCGATGTCGCCCGGCCCGGGATTTATGAATTGCCGGCCAAACAGGGTTTTATGCCGCTGACAGACGCGCTGGTGCTGGCCGGCGGGCCGCTGCGCCCCAGTGGCAATCGGCTTTTGGTGCAGCAAAGCGACGCTCAAGGGCGGCGCAGTTTCGCGGAGCTTGGGCTCAATGCCAGCCTCAGGCGCGGTGATGCTCTGCTGGTGCGGCCAGGGGCGGATGTGGCGGCGAACACCGTCCGTCTTTCCGGGCATGTGGCGATGCCGATCACCCGCGCGGCCGGCGGGCGGCAGGGACTTACCGTGCGGGGCCTGATTGCGGATCATCGCCAATTGGGGCCTGACCCCTATACGCGCTTCGCCGTGGTGCTGCGCCCGGATCAGCGGAGCGGCCAGCGCCATTTACTGCCCTTCGATCTGGCGCGGAGTTTGGAAGGACGCGGCGGGCCGGCCTTGCGCGATGGGGATGAGGTGATTGTCTTCGCCCGCGCGGATATCCAATGGCTTTCAAGCAGCGCTATCCAGCGTGCCTTGCGGGGCGAGGCAACCGCGATGCAGGGCGGGGAATGCGTGGCGCTGACGCAGATTGCCCAGGCCGCGCAGGCATCCCCTGCCCGCTTCGCCCATGCGCGCGCCACCGGCTTTCCCGAAATGGGCGAGGCGCGCTGCCCGCGCATTTTTCAGGAAGTGCCAGAATTGGCGGGCTTCCTGCTGGACCACGCCGCCTTGATGACAGGCGAGGTGCGCGCCCCTGGCTTGTATCCCATGTTGGAAAATACGCCCTTGGCCGATGCGCTTTCGATCGCGGGGGGTGCGACGGCGCTTGGAAATGCAAGCGCGGCGGATGTGGCGCGCGACGTGCCAAACCCCGCGCTGACCGGCCAGGTGACGCGCGTCAGCCTTGGCGGCGGGGCGAGGCTTGTGTCTCCGCGTCAGAGCCTGCGCATTCCACGCCGAGAAGATGCTTTGGATACCGGGCCGGTGCTGCTGGTTGGCGAATTCCGCAACCCCGGCAGCTATGAATTGCGCCGGGGGGAGCGGCTTTCGGAAGTGATCGCGCGCGCCGGCGGGCTGACGCCAGAGGCCTTCCCCTATGGCGCGGTCTTCACACGCGAAAGCGTGCGCCAGCGCCAGCAGGAAGGTTTTGCGCGCACCGCGCGGGATCTGGAAAGCAGCCTGGTGCAATTGGCCTCAGGGCAGACGCTGCCAGGTGCCCGGGGTGGTACCTCCGATGTTGGCGGTGCGATGAAGGCCGGGCGCGAATTGGCCGCCACCATGCGGGAAGCGCGCGCTGCCGGGCGCGTGGTGGTGGAAGCCAATCCGGTGATCCTGCTGGCGCGGCCCGATTTGGATATATTGATGGAACCCGGCGATGTGATTGCCATGCCAAAAAGACCCCAGGATGTGACGGTGGTAGGCGCGGTGCTCAACCCGGGCAGCTTGCCCTTCCGGCAGGGTTGGCGCGCGGCGGAATATATCCAGGCCTCGGGCGGGGCGCAGCGCTTTGCCGATTCGTCACGCGTTTTTGTGGTACTGCCCAATGGCGAAGCCGCGCCCGCAGGACAGGGTTTTCTGGAGAGCGGCGGGCCGCCCTTGGCGCCAGGGAGCCTGGTGATGCTGCCGCAAGACCCAGCACCGTTTGAGACCTGGGGCTATATTCGCGACATGACGCAGATATTGGGGCAGCTCACAATTTCATCGGCGGCGCTGGCGGTTATTGCGCGGGAAGCGCGGCGCAATTAGCGGGCGTGGTTAAATGATATGCCCGAAGCGCGCTTCACATCGCGCTGGATAAACGCTTCACCCAATCCATGAAGACATCGTCGCTGATCGCGCCGGCTGACATTTCCATCATCATCACCGTCGCCTCGGCGTCGCTTGCCAACAGTTCAAACCCGTTCAGGATCAGAAAAGTTTCAAGTGCAACAAAGGCCGCGCGCTTATTGCCATCCACGAAAGGGTGATTGCGGGCAATCGCCAAGGCGTAAAGCGCGCCAAGGCTGGCGACATCAGCCGCGCCATAACCCGCATGGTTTCTGGGACGCGCGAGCGCACTTTCGAGTAAGGCATGGTCCCTGATGCCTGGGGCGCCGCCATGTTCGGCTATCTGCTCATCATGGATGGCAAGCAGAAGATCGCGCGTCAGCCAATTGATCACTTGGCCAGGGCGCGAAGCACAGTGCGGCGCTTTTTCATGACCTGACGCGCCACTTCCATCTGCTTTTCGAAATCCGGATCGCTGGTGGTGAGACGCAGGCCACCATCGGTTTCAACGGCAAACAGCGTATCACCCTTGCCAACGCCAAGGCGCGCCAGCACTTCCTTGGGCAGGATCAGGCCGACCGAATTGCCGATGGCGGTGAGCTTGAGCGCGGACATGGGGGAGCCTCTTGTTTACACGAGTGTTATAACTTTGAGTTGGATGCCTGGCAAGTGGCTTGTGACGAACGAGGCCACTGTGACCGAGTCCGCGGCAAGGTCATTTGGCCGGCTGCCAGCTCAGCGGTGGTACTGCCCCTCAGCGAGGGTCTGATTGCTGATCGGGTGCGACCGTTATCGCAGGGGCTTGCGAGCCCGGTCCGGGCACCGCAAGCTGACAGGCAAATTTGGGAAACGGACAGAAAACATGACCTTCACCTCAACGCGCCGCGCGATGCTCACGGCCCTTGCCGCAACGCCCATGCTGTCAACTTCGCTGCGCGCGCAGGCAGCCTTCCCCGATAAGCCCATCCGCCTGATTGTGCCCTTCGCGCCGGGCGGGAATTCGGACCTGACGGCGCGTGCCTGTGCGCCGGCCATGTCGGCGAAGCTGGGCCAGCCCGTGGTAGTGGAAAATCGCGCCGGGGCGGGCGGGAGTGTTGCCGCGCAGCAGGTCGCGCGCATGCGGCCGGATGGGTATACGATCCTTCTTGGGTCGAATGGGCCGCTTACGATCAATCCTTCGGTGCAGACCAATCTTGGCTATGACCCTCTGCGCGACTTCATGCCGATTGGGCTTTTCGTGCGCACACCGATGGTGATTGCGGTGCATCGCAGCTTGCCGGTGCAGTCGGTGGCCGAACTTGTGGCGTATTCAAAGGCCAATCCCGGTAAGCTTGGCTTCGGGTCTTCCGGCATCGCCAGCACGGCGCATCTTTCACTTGAGATGTTCAATGCGGCAACGGGGGCGGGCATTACCCATATCCCCTATGGCAGCGGCGGGGCGCTGACGCCTGATCTTGTCTCCGGCACCTTATCCGGCGCCATAACGGAAATTTCCACAGCCCTGCCGCTGCATCGGGAAGGCGCGGTGCGGATTTTGGCGGTAGCGGCGGCGGATCGGCTGCCGCAAGCGCCGGAATTGCCAACGGCGAATGAGGCCGGCGTTGCCGGTTATCAGGCCGCTGCCTTTGTCGGCATTGTGGCGCCTACGGGCCTGCCCGAAAATGTCGCGAAGGTACTTGGCGAGGCTGTGGCCGCCGCCGTTGCTGACCCCGCAGTGCGCACGCGGCTGGAAGGCATGGGCAGCCTGATGGCGAGCGCGACAGAAGCAACCCCGCCAGGCTTTGCTGCCTTTCTGCAACGGGAGACAGCATGGACCCGCGCGGCGGCGGAACGCGCGGGGCTGCGGCAGGGGTGAGGGTAGCTGATTACAAATCCACCTTGATATTCGCCCGCTTGATCACGTCACGCCACTTGTCGCGTTCCGCTTCCAGTCGCTTGTCGCCATCAGCGGGCGATGAGCCCACATAATCAAAACCCATTTCTTCAAAGCGTTTCATCACATCTGGCTGGCGCGCGGCGGCAATCGCAACCTCATGCAGGCGTTGTATCGTGCGATCCGGCGTGGCTTTCGGCGCCACCAGCATGGCCCAGGTATAGACATCGTAATCCCTCAGGCGTGGGTCACTTTCCGCCATGGTCGGCACGTTTGGTAATTGCGGAATGCGTTGCTGCACCATGGTGGCCAAGGGCCGCACCGTGCCGGCCCTGATTTGGCCGGAAGCGCCGGGCACATCGGCAAACACCATATCCACTTCGCCCGCAATCAGCGCGGTGATGGCGGGGCCACTGCCGCGATAAGCCACATGCGTCAGGTCCACGCCCATCATCAATTTGTAGAGTTCTCCACCCAAATGCAGCGGCGTGCCACTGCCCGATGACCCGTAATTCAGTCTATTGCCGCGCTCCCGCACCATGGCATGAAACCCGGCGATATCGCGGGCAGGGCTATCGGCACGCACAATCAGCACATAGGGCGATGTGGAAATCAGGCTGATCACGCGCAGCTGCGCCACGGGATCGTAAGGCATGGGGTCAGCCGTGAGCGGCGCCGTGAGGAAGGAGATTGAGCCCATCAGAATCGTATGCCCATCCGGGCGCGCCTGCACCACGGCGCGGGTGCCAATGGTGGCCCCTGCCCCGGCGCGGTTTTCCACCGTGATCGGCTGGCCGAGTAATTCCCCCATTCTCGGCGCCAACAGCCGCGCGGCGATATCCGGCGTGCCGCCAGGCGCGAAGGGGACGATCATATTCACCGCGCGATCAGGAAATATGCCTTGCGCGTAGGCCGCGGGGGCGAGCGCGCTGGCGCCGGCCAGGGCAAGCGCATGACGGCGGGTGAGGATTGGGTTCATCGGCGTTTCCTTTCTGGTTGATACTATCTTGCCCAAACTAGGCGCAGGCGGAAAGGCTTATTGGCTCCTCAGCCCATTCGCCGGCATGTCCCGCGGCAATAGATGCACGCGCCAGAACAGCGCAATCGCCATGGTGCAAAAGGCGCCAAAACCCGCGTAAAGCGCGCCGGCATCGGCAAAGCCGATCTCACCCACCAAAGGCCCGGCCATCATCAGCCCAACCGGCAGGCCATAGACCGCCAGCATGCGCAGCCCCATCACGCGCCCTCGAAAATCCTGCAAGGTGATCCTCAACAGCAGCACCGCCAGCGGCACCATGCAAAAGCTTTGCACAAACCCCGCCAAAGCCAGCACCACACCGCCAAGCACGGGGTCCGTCAGCCGCGCGAAAACCAATAGTAGCAGAAACCAGGAAAGCGCTGCCGCCAGCATGGTGCGCGCCGGCGGCAGCCCGCCTCCCCTCGCGCTGATGAAAAGTGAGCCCAGCATCGCGCCGCCTGCGAAGCTCGCGGACAGATAACCAAGCCCGGTGCGATCCAGCCCATAAACATCGCGCGCCACATGCGGCAGCAAGCCGCCGCTGATCGGATAGGCAGCGAAATTGGCCAGGCACGCCAGCAGCAACGCCGCCAGCACGGGCGGTGTGCTGCGCGCATAGGCAATGCCATCACCAAGATCGGCCCAGGGCGTTTTCATCGCGACCCCTTGGGCGGCGCGGGTTGGCGGTTCATCCACCTGCAAGGTCAGCACAAAGGCGCAAAGGTAGATCGCCGTCACCGCCATATAGGCCGGACCAATGCCGAGAAACGCAACCAAGCCCGCGCCGGTCAGCGCGCCGATCACGCGGGCACTATCGGCGCTCATGCGTTCAATCCCCATGGCACCCATCAACAGCGGGGAAGGCATGCCGGCTGCGATCAGTGCATTGCGCATGCCCATATCGGAAGGCCGCACCAGGCCGCTCAGGAACGCGACGCCACAAACAAGCCAGGGGGAAAGCAGCCCCGCCATGGCGCAAACTGTCAGCACCGCCGCCAGCACCGCATACCAGGCACGCATGGCAGAAAGCACGCGCCGATGCCCGACCCTATCGCCCATCACGCCAAACATGGGCGACAGCAGCGTGCCGATCAGCAGCAAGGACCCGAATATGGCAAGCCAGGTGACCGATCCCGTCTCAGTCAGCACATACCAGCCCAGGATCAGCGTCTCCATCTCAAATGCCCAAGAGGTGGCAAGATCAGCCGGCCATTGAAAGCGAAAGCCGCGCTGCCCGAAGGGCGCAAGAACGCCGGTGGCGCGGAGCTTCCCGCCTGCCATTGAGTTTCCCCCTTGCCGCGCTGATCGGGCGGCCTTGGCGCATGATGCCCGAACCAGGGGTGCGCGCCAGGGGGCGGGCTGATTTCATTCACGCGGCTTCTGGGTTAGGCTTGGCACCATGCTATCTGGTCGCAAAATCCTGCTAATCGTCTCGGGCTCCGTCGCCGCCTATAAGGCGCTGGAATTCACGCGGCTTGCGCGCAAGGCAGGGGCGAGTGTCACCGCCATTCTAACCGCGGGCGGGGCGCGCTTTGTCACCAAGGAAGCGCTTGCCGCCATTACCGGCCAGGCAGTGCATGATGATCTATGGGCGGCTGAGGCCGAGATTGGCCATATTCGCCTGGCGCGGTTGCCTGATCTGGTGCTGGTGGCGCCGGCTTCGGCTGATTTGCTCGCGAAAATGACACATGGGCTCGCGGATGATCTGGCGACCTGCGTGCTGCTCGCGACCCGCGCGCCGATCATGGTGGCGCCGGCGATGAACCCCGCCATGTGGGAAAACCAAGCG
>CAMCHA010000143.1 GCA_945874515.1 Asaia bogorensis | reverse complement strand
TCAGGGTAAAGCGCCACCAGCGCCGCGCGCACCTGTTCCGCCATGGCGGTGAAAACATTTTCGGTCATGCAAATCTCAGCCTGAAATATCGGGGTCGGTCATGCGCCGGTGTTCTTCCAGCGCGAAGCGGTCTGTCATGCCGGCGATATAATCGCAAACCACCAGCGCGGCCTTGGCGGAACCAGCCTCCCCGGCGCGGGCGCGCCAAAGTGGCGGCAGCATGGCCGGCCCGCCATGCAGCAGGCTGAACAGCACCTGCACTACGCGCTTGGATTTCGCCATGGTGCGATTGACGCGCCAATGCCGATACATGCGCTGGAACAGGAAATCGCGAATGGCCAGATTGGCGCGCGCCATGTCTTCAGAAAACACAACCATGGGCCTGTCAGCCGCGCGAATATCAGCAACCGTCGAAGGTTTTAGCGCGGCCAGGCGGCGCGATGCCTCAGCCGCCACATCGCCCACCATGCGGCTGATCACGCGCCGGATCATCTCCGGCGCCAGGCGATCCAAGGGCGCATCCGGTGCCGCCGCCCGCGCAGCGGCCAGCGCATCACCAATCACCGGCAGCGCGCCCACTTCTTCAAGGGTGAAAAGCCCCGCGCGCAGCCCATCATCCAGATCATGGTTATTGTAGGCGATGTCGTCTGCAATGGCCGCAATCTGGGCCTCGGCGGAGGCATAGCTGGTCAATTCCAGCGCATGGCGCCCATCATATTCGGCGATATAGGGGGATGGCCTCCGCAAGGGGCCGTTATGCTTGGCGAGCCCCTCCAGCGTTTCCCAAGTCAGGTTCAGCCCTTCAAAGCCCGCATAGCGCGTTTCCAAATGAGTCACGACGCGCAAGGACTGCGCATTATGGTCAAACCCGCCATAGGGCTTCATCGCCGCATTCAGCGCATCTTCCCCCGCATGGCCGAAGGGCGGATGCCCCAGATCATGCGCGAGCGCCAGGGCCTCGGACAAATCCTCATCCAGCCGCAATAGCCGCGCGATGGACCGCGCTATCTGAGCCACTTCAATGGAATGGGTCAGGCGCGTGCGAAAATGATCGCCTTCGTGATAGATGAACACCTGCGTTTTGTATTGCAGGCGGCGAAAGGCGGTCGCGTGAATGATGCGGTCCCGGTCCCGCTGAAAGGGCGACCGCGCATCGCCACCCGGCTCAGGGTATAATCGCCCGCGAGAGGTCTCTGGCAGCACTGCATAAGGGGCAAGGTTCATACCGCCCCCTGCCCTTTGGGCTCAATTGTCGCGGTTCTGGCTCGGGCTTGCATGGAAATCGTGGTTTTCCGTCAAAAATCGCGTGACGAAGCGCTGTAACACCCGCCGCACGGCCCCCGCAATCTTTGGTGATTGGAAGCGGCGCGCAAACTGCCTATGTTGTGGTTCAAGGAGTCAACACCATGCCGGATGGCAGCACTAACCCCGCCCAGTTTCGCGTAACCGCCCGCGCCGCCGCGCAGGTAGCCGATATTGCCGCGCGTGAAGGGCGGCCCGCTGCCGGGCTCAGACTTGCCGTAGAAGCCGGCGGCTGTTCGGGCTTTCAGTACAAATTCGGCCTGGAAGATGCGCCAGCCCCCGATGACCTGGTGATCGGTGAAGGCAAGGGCCTGGTTTTCATTGACCCTGTCTCGCTCGATCTGCTGGCAGGGTCCGAGCTTGACTGGGCGGAAGCGCTGATTGGTGCGCATTTCGCGATCAATAACCCACAGGCGAGTTCCGGCTGCGGCTGCGGTTCTTCCTTCGCGATCGGCTGATCCCCCTGCTTCGTCTTTGCACCTTCAACGTCAATTCCATCCGCGCGCGTGCCGCGCATGTCGCGCGGTTTCTGGAACGCCAGCAGCCTGATCTGGTATTTTTGCAGGAAACCCGCTGCACGGCGGAACAGGTCCCGGCGATGGAATTCTCGGGCCTTGGATACAAGACCCATGCGGTGGGCCAGACTGGCGGGCGGAATGGCGTCGCCGTGCTGTCGCGCATCCCCTTTGAAGTCCTGGCCGAGGCACTGCCTGGCGATGCCGAAGACACCCAGGCCCGCTATATTGAAGTGGCGGCGGCCGGGCTACGCGCGGCGGGGATTTACCTGCCCAATGGCAATTCCGGCGGCGATGCCGGCTTTGCCTATAAGCTCGCCTGGATGGACCGGCTGCGCGGCGTCGTGCAGGCCCATCTTGACGCCTTTCTGCCCTTCGCGGTGCTGGGCGACTATAATGTCTGCCCGACTGAGGCCGATCTCGCCCCCAGCGCCCTGCCGGCCACCGATGCGCTGGTCCATCCCGAAAGCCGTGCCCGGTTTCGTGCCCTGGTGCATCTTGGCATGACGGATGCGTTGCGTGCGCTGCATCCCACTGAGACACTTTATACCTATTGGGATTACGGCCCGGCCTTTGAGGCTAATCGCGGCCTTCGCATTGACCACGCTTTGCTCAGCCCCGAATTGGCCGAGCGCCTGGAAGCCTGCGAGGTTGATACCGCCCCGCGCGCCGAGGCTCAGCCTTCGGACCACACGCCGCTGATCGTCACCTTACGGGGCACCTAACGAAGCATTCGTCCCGGTCCGGCCTGGGCCAAAACGACGGGCCGGCTAATGGCTTGAATGGGCGCCGAGCGATAAGCATCAAGCCCACGCCCCGGCGACCCACCTCCGCCACCGGGGAGAGGGATAACCTGCGCTCGATCGGCCCGATTGCTGAGCGACATCCCGCCCGCGCTGGCCAGCGCCACACTGCCCCAGCCGGCGCGCAGCCGTGCCAGCGCCATGGCTTCAGCTGAACTATCCCCGGCATTGCGCGCGTCCCGGTCCCAGGCGGCCAGCACTTTTTCCCGGTACGGCCCGGCCCTTTCGGGTGTTTGCGAATGGTAATGCCCCGCCGCCTGGCGCCAATCCGCCCGCCCGCCATTAAGCTCGGACAGGAAGCGCGCCGCGTAGCGGGCATTGATCAGCGGGTCAAAAGCCTGCTCAAGCGAGGCAAAAGCATTGGGGTGGTGATGCAGGTTCACCTGCATGCAGCCGACATCAATGATCCGCACCCCACGGGCCTGCAATTGCCGGACATGGGCAATGGCTGCCTCCCGCGTTGGGAAATATTTGCCCTCCCCCTCCGCATTCGTGGTCCAGGGCCAGGGAGCGAATTGGCCGGTTTCGGGGTCTCGACGGCCGGATTCAACCCGGCCAATTGCCTGCAACAAGCCGCGCGGCACATTGGCACTGCGCTCGGCCTCGGTAATGGCAGCGCGGCATAAATGGCCTTCATTGAAGCCCCTGGCTGAAACCATCTGCGCCGATACCGCGAATGGCCATAGGGCCATGCCGAGCAACGCATAGGCCGAAAGGGCAAGCGTATGGGAAAAGCGCGGGAAGAATGATCGTGCCGATAGCATGGGTTCTCTAGCGCAAGCCGTGTGCCAGATTCACTTCTGCAAAACAGGAAACATTCAGAAACAGCTGGTTGATACTGCAAATGACCGTTTTGCTGCACTGCAAAAAAATATCTTGCAATGCGGGAGACTGGCACCTATATCCGCCCCGTACGGCGGTTTCCGCTGTACATTCTTGGACGTTTCCTCCCTAAACTTGGCGGTGTCTTCGGGCACCGCCCTTTTTTTGACCTCAGCGATCCGGGGTCAGGAAATCCCATTCCACACGCGCCAGGCTCTCGATCAGGCTGGTCATGTCGCGCCGCAAAGGGCCAAAACCCGGCAGGCGTTCGATCCGCGCCTCATCCATATAAAGGTTCCGCGCCACTTCGATTTGCAGCGCATGGGTCGCTTCCCGCGGGCGGCCATAATGGCGGGTGACAAAGCCACCGGCATAGGGGTCATTGCGCCGCACCTTATAGCCAAGGCCGAGCAGCGCTTCCTCCACCAGGCGGGTCGCGCGGGGCGTACATGCTGTGGCATGCGCGTCGCCCAACACAAAATGTGGTGGGTTCGCCAGATGCGCAGGGTGGGCCGGCATGGAATGGCAATCAATCAGCAGGCAATAGCCGAACCTTGCCCTGGTTTCCGCGATCAGCCCGGCCAGCGCGCTGTGATAGGGCTCCCAACAGGCGCGGATGCGCGCCTCGGCCTCGGCAAAGCTGAGTTTGCGGCGGTAGATTTGCTCCCCCCCTGTGACAATCCGGGCCAGCGTGCCAAGCCCCGCTCCCACCCGGGGGCTGGAGCTATTGACCCAGGGCGGCAGGGGGTCTGCGAACATGGCCGGGTCCAATTCCCAGGCTTCCCGGTTCACATCACACCAAACCCTAGGGAAGCTGGCAGCGATCAGCGGAGCACCATGGGCCGGGGCAGCGTCAAAGAGCTCATCCACGAAGGAATCCTCGCTCCGGCGCAGCGCGAGTGAATCCATACGGGTATCCAAAAACAGTTGGTCCGGATATTGCTGACCCGAATGCGGGGACGCGAAGACCAGGGGGATGGTCTGAAGTTCCGGCCGCTTGATGAGGTACGGTTCAACTTGGCCCGGGTCTTGGGCGGCGTGAATGGGGGAATTCATGGATAAAGTCTCGAAACCACACCGCGTCCCTTCCGTCACACTGGCGCATCGCCGGTAGAATGACACCATCATTAGCTGATTTTAGGCTTTAGGGGATATACGGGCTGTCATGGCGCGCAAGGGAAGAGGCTCGCAAAGCGGCGGTGATCTGATCATCGTACGCAGGGAAGAAGGCGGTGGGCACGCGCATCATGGCGGGGCGTGGAAGGTTGCTTATGCCGATTTCGTGACGGCAATGATGGCATTCTTTCTGCTGATGTGGCTGATCAACGCCACCACCGAAGAACAGCGCCGCGGCATCGCCGATTACTTCAACCCGACCAATGTGCTGTCCAGTGCCCAATCAGGCTCTGGCCGGCCCTTTGGTGGCCAGACGCCCAATGACGATGCGGCCATGGTGTCTACGACGGGCACCATTCAAGTGCAGCCCGGCAAGCGCCCGGTGGTGATGGATATTGATGAGGATGACAGCCAAACCCCCGCCGAACCCGTGCCACGGCGCGAAGGCCCGCGGGGCCAGGAAGATGCTGAGAATGCGCGGCTTGTGTTGCGCACGCCCCCCGGCGCGCTGGTAGGGCCGGAGCAGCCACGCGGTGGCCCGGCAGCCGAACCTTCCCTGGAACAGCGGCCGGAGAATGTCGGTGAGACGGAATTGCGCCAGGAACTCGCCAAGCGTGAACGTGAAGCCTTTGAGGCCGCGGCGGAACAAATTCGCGAGGCCGTGCGTTCAGACCCGGCACTTGCTGATCTCAACCGCCAATTGCTGATTGAACAAACGCCTGAGGGGATGCGCATCCAATTGGTGGATGCGGAGCGCCAGCCAATGTTCGCGCTGGGCGGTGCGGCGCCCAATGACCGCGCACGCGCCCTGCTGCTGCGGGTAGGTCAGGTGATCCAGCGCCTGCCCAATGCCATCAGTATCGCCGGACATACCGATTCTACGCCCTTCCGTGGCGGTGGTGAACGGAGCAATTGGGATCTTTCAACCGAACGCGCCAATGTGACACGCCGCCTGCTTGTTGATGCTGGGATTGCAGATAACCGAATCAAAAGCCTGGCAGGTCATGCGGAACGTGACCTGTTGATACCGGAACAACCAACCGCCGCTGCCAATCGCCGTGTTTCCATCACGCTGATCAGTCAGGCACCGGGGACACCACGCCCATGATCTCGATTGCTGGCTTTATCTTTCTGCTGGTCTGCGTCTTTGGTGGCTACATTCTTGCCGGCGGCAAGATGGAAATCATCTTGATGGCGCTGCCATTCGAATTCGCCATCATCGGGGGCGCTGCCTTCGGCTCCCTTCTGATGGCCAACAGCATATCCGAGGTGAAGCACATCCTTGGCAGTTTCGGCAAAATCCTGAAGGGCGGCAAATACAAGCGCCAGGATTACATGGAATTACTGAGCCTGCTTTTCTGGCTGGTGCGCCTTGCGCAGACCAAGGGGCCGATGGCGATTGAACCGCATATCGAAAAGCCCGAGGAAAGCGCGGCCTTCATGAAATTCCCGAATATCCTGAAGGATCATCACACCGTTGCGATCATTTGCGATTACCTTCGCATGGTCGGCATGAATGCCGATGACCCGCATCAGATTGAGGATGTGATGGCGCGCGAATTGAAGAAAATGAAGGAAGAGGAATTGCACAGCGCACATGCACTGACAAGCGTGGCTGATGCGCTGCCTGCGCTTGGGATCGTCGCCGCCGTCATGGGTGTGATCAAGACCATGGCTTCTATTGACCAGCCACCCGCTATCCTTGGCAAAATGATCGGTGGCGCGCTGGTCGGTACATTTTTGGGCGTATTACTTGCCTATGGGCTTGTCGGTCCCTTCGCCGCGCGCATCAAGGCCGTGATCGAGGAAGAGGCGAAATATCACGAGGTGATCCGTGCGGTGCTGGTGGCACATTTGCACGGCAATGCGCCGCAGGTTGCCGTGGAGACCGGACGCAAAATGGTGCCGACTGATCTGATGCCGAGTTTCGCGCAATTGGAAGAATCACTCCAAGAGCTCAAAATCTGAAGACTGGTTGAGCTTTACGCCTTTTTCGTAGGAAGCCCAGTTCTGAGCTGCGACGGCGGCGCCCCGCGCCCCTGCCCCACGGGATCGCCTGGATCAGCGTCGGTCACGCCATTGCCAACACGGCCCCTGCCCGCCTCATCGGTTGGGTCGGCATCGCTGGCTTCCAGGGAACGGCCACCACCCGCCACACCGCGCCCATTGCCCGGTTCATCATTGCGGTCGGCATCGGTTTCACC
>CAMCHA010000142.1 GCA_945874515.1 Asaia bogorensis | reverse complement strand
CTTGAGTTCGATCTTGCCCTTGGACGGGTCAATCCCGGCAGCCGGCACCAGCAGGCCCATGGGGGCAGATTTGTCGAAGCCCTTGCCCATATCCCAGGGGCGGCCGGTTTTTTTTGCTTCATTCTGGATATCGCGGCGCGTCATGTCCAGGCCGGCGCAATAGCCCCAGACATGGGAAAGCGCATCATCCAAGGCGATATTGCGCCCGCCGCGACCAATGGCGACGACCAGCTCCATTTCATGATGCAGCGATTTGGTGACGGACGGGTAAGGCATATCCGCGCCATTGATCACCACGGAATCCGCCGGCTTGGCGAAGTAAAAGGGCGGTTCGCGGGTTGGGTCGCTGCCCATTTCAATCGCGTGTTCGGCATAGTTGCGGCCCACGCAGAAAATCCGGCGCACCGGGAAAAGCGCATCACTGCCCTTGATCGGCAGCGCGGCAACGGGCGGGGGCGGGAAGACATAGGAAACCATCCGAGCGACTCCTTCGGCTATTCCATGCCGCTATACCCCCAGCCGAGGGCTGCCGGAAGGCGGGGCGGGTGCTTTGTGTGTCATATGAGCGTGACGGCGCATCTGTCTGAGGTGGCAAGATTCCGCCCAAACAAAAACGCCCGGTCAGGGGGGTGACCGGGCGCTACTTTGTATTTTCCGATCGGAAAGGTCGGGCGAGCCGGCAGGGGATGCCGGGATCGCGACCGCCGGCAAAGCCATGGCCGACAAGGATTTTCTAGAACATTTGCAGGAAAAAGCAAAGCCCCAAAAGCGATGGCACCTTGTGAAGAAACCGTTTCACTCCGCCGCAGCGGCAAGCTTCGTCCCGGCATGGGCGGCAGCGGCGCGGCCAAAGGCCTCGAAGATCGCGCGGCTATCGGCATCACGCTCCCAGTCATATTCGGGGTGCCATTGCACACCCAGCGCGAAGCCGCGCGCGCCTTCCACGCGCACCGCTTCAATGGTGCCATCCGGTGCCCAGCCTTCTGCGACCAGGCGCGGTGCAAGGCGCTGCACTGCCTGATTGTGCAGTGAATTCACCGGCAGCCTGCCCGCGTTGCGCGAAGGTACCGTCAGAGTCGCGGCCAAGGCCCCGGCACCATCAATCCGCACCAGATGCGCCTTGCCGGTCCTCACCAGCGGGATTTTCTGATCCGACGGCGTGGAATGATCCATCCGCCCGGGCAAATCCTGCACGCGCTGATCCAGGCTGCCACCCAGCGCCACATTCAATTCCTGCATGCCGCGACAAATCGCGAGCAAAGGCACCCCAGCCGCAATGGCCGCGCGGATCAAGGGCAGGGTGGTGGCATCGCGGTCCTGATCTTCCGGCGTGCCTTCGGCATGGGGCGGGCCATCATAATGGCCAGGCCAGACATTGGACCGGCTGCCGGTCAGGATCAGGCCATTGATATGGGCAAGGTAATCCTCTGCCGCATCCTGACCTGCCGCGGGCAGCAGCACCGGGGTGCCGCCCACCGGGCCGCGCACCACGCGCACATAGCTGTCAGACGCCGCGTGGTTAGGCGTTCCGAAGATGCCGAAGGGCTTTATGCAGCAGGAAATGCCAATGAGGGGTCTCATGGGGTATTACATTTCCGCGACACCGTGGCGGGATCAAGGCGATTCGGTTGATTTCGGCAGATTTTTTTGGGTGGGGTCGCAAGTGTCACGGCTTCAGGTCAGTGGCGGCGCCAGCCAGCGTTGGAAGCCGGGCCTTTCGCCAAGCTTGGCATACCAGCGCGCCAGGGTGGGGAATTCCGGCATGCCAGGCAAGCGTACCTCAAGGCCAAACCAGCGCCGGGCGTAACAACCCAAAACAATATCGGCGATGGTCATGGTCGCGCCATCCAGATACGGCCCGCCATGCTTGCTGATCCAATGGTCAAGAATGGCCCAGCATTCGCCGGCGGCCTGCGCTGCCGCTTCAATCTGCGCCATGTCGCGCTTTTCGGGCGGCGTGCGCACCAGACCCCAGAATAGGTTACGCTCAGCGGGGCCGAGGGTAGTTAGCTGCCAATCCATCCAGCGATCCGCCGAAGCGCGTGCTGCCGGGTCCGCCGGGTAAAGCGGGCTTTGGTACTTCATCGCGAGATACCGCAGCACGCTATTCGATTCCCACAGCACGAAATCGCCATCTTCCAGCGTGGGCACGCGGCCATTCGGGTTCATGGCGCGGTAATCCGCATCATTCACCCGGCCATGTTCCATGCCGGCATCCACGCGATCATAAGGCTGCCCGAGTTCATCGAGCATCCACAGCACCTTCTTCACATTGATCGAATTGGTGCGGCCCCAAAGCTTCAACATCTCAGCGCCTTTTCGCTTCAATCGCGTCCCAGATGGCGCGTTCCAGATACACGCCATCAAAGCGCGCCAATTCCTGCAAGCCGGTTGGGCTGGTGACGTTGATTTCGGTGAGGTAGCCGCCAATCACGTCAATGCCCACAAAGATCAGGCCGCGCGCCTTCAATTCCGGGCCGATGCGCGCACAGATTTCCATCTCGCGCTCTGTCAGCTTGGTGGGTTCCGCCCGGCCGCCGACATGCATATTGGACCGCGCTTCACCTGCCGCCGGCACGCGATTGATGCCGCCCATGGCAACGCCATCCACCAAGATGATGCGCTTATCGCCTTCCCGCACGGCGGGCAGGTATTGCTGGATCATCAGCGGTTCACGCGAGCGTTCCGTGAAAAGCTCCACAAGCGCATTCATGTTCGGATCATCGGGGCGCAGATGGAACACACCGGCGCCGCCATTGCCGAAAAGCGGCTTGATGATGATGTCGCCATGCTCCGCCCGGAAGGCGGCGATGCGGCGTCGGTCTGCCGTGACCATCGTGACTGGCATCAAATCCGGGAAATGGGTGACCAACAGCTTTTCCGGCGCGTTACGGACTTGCGCGGGGTCATTCACCACGAGTGTCTTGGGGTGGATATGTTCCAGGATATGGGTGGCCGTGATGTAGCCCATGTCGAAAGGCGGGTCCTGGCGCATCAGCACCACATCGGCATCGCGGCCAAGGTCCAGCTCCTCCTCGGCGCCGAAGGTGAAGTGGTTGCCATATTCGCGCCTGAGGGTGATGGGCCGCGCCCAGGCAGTCACGCGCCCGCCGCGCAGCGCCAAATCCCGGACATGGTAATGCCAAAGCTTATGGCCGCGCGCTTGGGCTTCCAACATCAGGGCGAAGGTGGAATCGCCATCAATATTGATGGTCTCGATCGGGTCCATCTGGACCGCAACGCGTAGCGAAGTCGTCATGGCAATGATCCTGATTCTTAGCTTTCAGGGGGTCTTGAAGCCGAGAAAGCGGCGCCGCGCCAGCCCGGGGCAGGGCTGGCCGAAGCCTGGCGCATTAAAAAACCTCAACAAGCTTATTGCCTTTCCCACGATGCCCTGCGTAACCTTAACTAAGTAAAATCACGGATGCCGCTCAAGGCCCGGACAAAACGGAGGAGATCAGGTTCATGTCAGGATTTAAAAGACGCGATTTGTTGCTCGCAGGCGCGGGTGTTGCGGCTGCAGGGACACTGTCCGCCCCCATGGTCCATGGCCAAGGCACCGGCGGCACGCTGCGCTGCGGCTTCTGGGATCATTGGGTGCCCAATGGCAATGTGGTGATGCGCGAGCTTTGCGCCGAATGGGGCCGGGCCAATCGCGTTGATGTGCAGATGGATACCGTAACGTCCAACGGCAACCAGATCCTGCTGACCATCAATGCCCAGGCGCAGTCACGCACCGGCTATGATTTGATGTCCTTCCCTGCCTGGGAGCCGAGCAACCACCAGCGCATGCTTGAGCCGGTTGATGATGTGATGCGCAATCTGACCCAGAAATACGGCGCGGTGACCCCAGCGGCTGAATATCTGGGCAAGCCTAGTGGCAATTGGGTGGCCATCCCAGCCGTTGCTGGTACGCAGTTGAAGCCCGCTTGTGTGCGCTTTGACCTGATGCAGCAGCATGCCGGAATTGACATTCGCGCCATGTGGCCGGCCCAGAACGCTGCCGGCCCCACCGCTGGTCAATGGAATTGGGAAACCTTCGCCAAGGCCGCAGAAGCCTGCCACAAGGCCGGCTTTGCCTTTGGCCTGCCGATGGGCAGCTTTACCGATGCGGTGGATTGGGTCGGCTCGCTTTTCGCGTCCTACGGTGCCTTCCTAATGGATGACAAGGGCGCCATCACGGTGCGTAACAATGCCAAGCTGCGTGCTGCGGTGGAAATGTGCGCCCGCATCAGCCGCTTCCTGCCGAATGATGTCTGGGCCTGGGATGATGGCGGCAATAACCGCGCGCTGATTTCTGGCCGTTCGGCGCTGATCTTCAACCCGCCTTCAGCCTGGGCGGTGGCAAAGCGCGATGCGCCGCAAGTGGCGGAAAATTGCTGGACGGTGCCGATGCCGGCCGGGCCAGAAGGGCGCTTCGCGCCTTATCTGCCTTATTTCTGGGGTATCTGGAACTTCAGTCGCAATAAGGGCGCGGCCAAGGCCTTCCTGGAATGGCTGTCTGATCGTGCCCAGGCGGAACGCCAGACGAATGGGTCCGGTGGCTATGACATTCCGCCCTTCACCAGCATGTCGGACTTTAAGGTTTGGGAAACCGAAGGCCCGCCGGTTGGTTCAGTCTATAATTACCCACTGCGCGCGCACCATAATTCGCGTACCTCCATCGCCATGGCGCCCGCGCCGGCAGCGATGGCGGTGCAGATGTATAATCAGGGCCTGAATACCAAGCTCATTGCCCGCATCGTGCAGGGTGGTGAATCGGTGGATCAGGCGCTGGGTTGGGTTGAGCGCGAGCTGAATACCATCCGCCGGGGCGGCTGACCGCGCATGACGGGCGGCGCTGCGCCGCCCGTCTTTCACTTTCAGGAAAGGTTCAGCCCATGGCCGCTGACGCCAGCATGGCGCCACCTATGACACCTGCGCCCGGTTCGGGGCGCGCATCAACTCTGCAACGCCTTGCGCGGCGGCGGTCAACCATTGCCGTTTTAATGACTACGCCCTTGCTTGTGGTTCTTTTAGGTCTGGTTGCCTATCCGGCAGGTTACGGGATTTACCTTTCCACACTCAATCGCCGCATGACCGGCTTTATGGAAGCCGAATGGCTGCCCACTGGTCTCGGCAATTTTGAAATTCTGTTCGAAAGCGAAACTTTCTGGGCCGTTGCCCTGCAATCCTGCATTTTCGCCATCACCGCGGTGATCCTGAAGGCGCTGATCGGCTTTTGGCTGGCCCACATGCTGAACGACATCCCAGCCAAGGGGCAACGCAAATGGCGCGGCATGCTGCTGATTCCCTGGGTTATTCCGCCGGCACTTTCTACGCTTGGCTGGTGGTGGATGTTTGATCCTTCCTATTCTTCCATCAATTGGCTGTTCCAGGTGGTCGGCATTGCGGAAGTGCCCTGGCTTGGGGAGAAATGGTGGGCACGGCTTTCCATCATCATCGTCAATGTCTGGTATGGCGCGCCGTTTTTCATGATCATGTATTTGGCAGCACTTAAATCCGTGCCCGAACAGCTTTATGAGGCCGCCGCCATTGATGGCGCCTCAAGCTGGCAGCGCTTGCGTTATGTGACCTTGCCGATGATGGCGAACATTATTTCCATCACGGTGTTGTTCAGCCTGATTGTCACCTTCTCCAATTACGACATTGTGCGCGTGCTGACCAATGGCGGGCCGCGTGATCTGACGCATGTTTTTGCGTCCTACGCGTTCCAGGTAGGTATTCTTTCGGGCAATATCCCGCGTGGTGCTGCGGTTAGCCTGTTCATGTTTCCGATCCTGGCGATTTGCGCCTTTTTCGTCCTGCGCGGCGTCACCCGCCGCAACAAGGAGCAGATGTAATGTCCGCGACCCCCACAAGCCGTCGCGATCTGCCGGGTATTTATAGCAAAGCGGGATCGCTCCGTGCTGAACGGCGCTGGGCGCTGATCTGGGCCTATATTTCGCTGATCATATCCGCGGCCATCCTTCTCATGCCGCCGGTTTATATGCTGATCACCAGCTTCAAAACCAGCCGCGAAATTGCTGATCAGAACGGCAACCCCTGGATCGTGCGCGATCCGACACTTGGTAATTATTGGGCGCTGATCGCCGATCCGATGTTCCAAGGCTTCTTCTTCAATAGCGTCATCATTACCCTGGTGGTGGTAGTGCTGACCATGGTGATTTCGATCCTGGCTGCCTTCGCACTTTCGCGTATGCGCTTCTGGGGCAGCCAAGTTTTGGCCACAGGCGTCTTCCTGACCTATCTAGTGCCGGATACGCTGCTGTTCATTCCGCTCTATCAGATTGTGGGTGGGCTTGGCTTGCTCAATTCCATCTGGGGCCTGATCCTGGTCTATCCGACGCTAACCGTGCCTTTCTGCACCTGGATCATGATTGGCTATTTCGCCTCCATCCCAAAGGAATTGGATGAAGCGGCGCTGATTGATGGCGCCACCTGGCCGCAAATGCTGATCAAGATTTTTATTCCCGTGGCGCTGCCTGGCATTATCGCGGCGACGATCTTCGCCTTCACGGTTTCCTGGGCAGCTTTTGTTTATCCCACCGCCTTCATCACCACGCCGGATCAGATGCCGCTCACCATCGGCGTTGTATCGCAGCTGGTGCGTGGGGATACTTTCGCCTGGGGGCAGATCATGGCGGGGGCCTTACTGGCCGCGCTACCACCAGTGATCGTGTACGCCTTCCTCATGGATTATTACATCGCCGGCCTGACCGCCGGCGCGACCAAGGGTTGAACAAACATGGCTCAGGTATCGCTTCGCAA
>CAMCHA010000141.1 GCA_945874515.1 Asaia bogorensis | reverse complement strand
GGAAGTGCCGCCGCAGGCGCAGCCTTGCCGGATTGTGCGCGCAAATCGGCAATGGTGGCGCGGTTGGTCACCTGTTCCGGATTCATGCGGATTTCCACCAGGGCAGGCTTACCGGAAGCGAGTGCCCGCTGGACTGCCGGCACCAACTCCTCGGTCTTTTCAACAACCTCACCATGGCCGCCAAAGGCTTCAATGAAGCGCGCGAAATCCGGATTGGTGAGCGCAGTGGCAGAGACACGATGCGGATAGGTGCGTTCCTGATACATCCGGATGGTGCCGTACATCTGGTTGTTGAACACCAGAATGACCGGATTGACGGAATGATGGAAAGCGGTCGCGATTTCCTGCCCCGTCATCAGAAAGCCGCCATCGCCTACAAAGCCAATCACTGTCCGTTCCGGATGCACAATCTTCGCACCAATCGCTGACGGTACCGCATAGCCCATGGCGCCATTGGTGGGGCCAAGAAAATCCTGGGCTGCGCCCACATGCATGAAGCGCGTCGGCCAGGTCGCGAAATTACCGGCATCGGTCGTGTAGATCGTATCGGCCGGCAAAGCCTTTTCCAAATCCTGCAAGGCCTTCGCCAGATTGAGCGGCCCTTCGTAATTGGGTGCTTCCGCCTGCTTCATGCGCGTCGCGCGCAAATCCCGCGTCCAGCCGGCCCAGGCGGGCTTCTTGATGGGTGCCGCCGCCTTGGCCGCCGCCGCAAAGGCATTCAGATCCGCGGTAATGCCAAGCGCCGGGCGATAGACGCGCCCGATTTCTGATTGCTCGGGATAGACATGCACAATCGGCGTGGCCCCCGCCATATCCAACAGTGTATAGCCCTGGCTGAAGGTCTCCCCAAGGCGCGATCCAATGGCGATGATCAAATCCGCATCCTTGGCGTGAGCCACCAGGCCAGGATCGGCGCCCACGCCCAGATCACCCACATAGTTTTCTGAATTGCCATCGAAAATCCCCTGACGGCGGAAGCCCACCGCCACCGGCAGATCATTCGCCAGCAGGAAGTCGCGGATATCGGCCTTGCCCTGATCGGACCAGCGGGAGCCACCCAGCACCGCCAGCGGGCGCTTCGCCTTGCCCAGCATCGCCATCATGCGCGAAACGGCATCGGGCGCGGGGTAAGGCGGCAGCACATTGGCGGGGCCGATATCCGGCACGTTTGCCATCCGCTTTTGCATTTCCTCACTGATCGCGATCACCACCGGGCCAGGGCGGCCAGATACTGCGACATCAAAGGCATGCGCCATCAATTCCGGGATGCGCTTTTCATCATCAATCTGCGTCACCCATTTGGCGATGGGGCTGAACATGCGGCGGTAATCAACTTCCTGGAAGGTTTCGCGGTCTGTCTCCTCGACCGGGATTTGCCCAACCAGCAGTATCAGCGGCGTTGAATCCTGCTGCGCGACATGCACGCCAATCGCCGCATGGCAGGCGCCCTGGCCGCGCGTGACAATGGCAACCCCAGGCTTGCCGGTAAGCTTGCCATAGGCCTCGGCCATATGAATGGCGCCGGCTTCAAAACGGCAGGTCACCAATTGCAACTGGTTGCGCACGGAATAAAGGCCATCGAGCAGATCAAGATAGCTTTCACCCGGTACGCAAAAGGCATGCGTGACGCCCTGGGCCACCAAGGCATCAGCCAAAAGCTTGCCTCCTGTCCGTCCCGCCTGCCCTGTTTTCGCTTCAGTCATGAAAGCTTCCCCAATGATTCGAAATCATGGGGAAGCTAGCGCAGAATATCCGGGCGTGAAATCACCCCGGTGCAAGCGGCGGCGTGTTATTCCGCCGCCTGGTGCCCATGGCCCGTGACGGGCTTTGATTGCAGATCGGCCAGCTTGGCCGCGATGGCGCCGATCGGCTTGGTATAGGGTGCCAGCAGCAGATAAAGCGCCGGCACCGCGTAAAGCGTGACAATGGTGGAAAGCGTGATGCCCCCCACAATCACCACACCCAAGGCCTGCCGGCTTTCTGCCCCCGCCCCGGTTGCCATGGCAAGCGGCACAGCGCCCAGCACCGTCGCGATGGAGGTCATCAGGATCGGACGCAACCGCACGACGGAGGCTTCCAGCACCGCATCACGAATGCTCATGCCCCGGTCTCGGAGTTGATTGGCGAATTCCACCACCAGAATGCCGTTCTTCGCCATTAGGCCAATCAGCAAGACCATGCCGATCTGGCTGAACACGTTCAAGGTCTGCCCCGTCACCCAAAGCGCCAATAGCCCGCCGGTGACGGCAAGCGGCGTGGAAAGCAGAATGACAAAGGGGTGGATGAAGCTTTCAAACTGCGCGGCCAGCACCAGGAACACCACCAACAGCGCCAGGGCGAAGGTCACGTAAAGCGCGCCGGAGCTTTCGCGGAATTCCAGGCTCTGCCCCAGATAGGAAATACGCGCTTCCTGCGGCAGTACTTCCTTGGCGGTGCGATCAAGGAAATCCAAAGCTTCGCCCAGGGAATAGCCAGGTGCCAAGGACGCTTGGATCGTAATTGCGCGCACGCGATCCTGACGCGACAAGGTTTGCGCGCGGGCGCGTTCGGACAGCGTTACCACATTGGAAAGCGGCACCAGCCCACCGCTTCCCGTGCGTACAAAGACATTTTGCAAATCATAAGGCGAAAGCCGCGCGGAATCCGGCGCCTGCAACAGCACCTTATATTCCTGCCCACCCACGACATAGGTGGTGACTTCGCGTGATCCCATCAGGGTTTCAATGGTGCGCCCCACGGCGGCGATGGAAATACCAAGATCGGCGGCCTTGCGCCTATCAATATCCACCCGCACTTCCGGCTTGGTTTCCTTGAAGTTGTGGTCAAGGTTCAGCAAGCGCGGATTGGTGCGCGCCTTTTCCAGAAACACATCGCGCCAGGCAATCAGCGTATCGTAATCCGGCCCACCGATCACGAATTGCAGCGGCGGCTGGAAGCCGCGCTGGCCCAAGGATGGCGGGTTCAGCGCAAAGCCACGAATGCCCGGAATGCCCGCCACCATGGGAAAGATCTCCGAAGCAATGGCCTGCTGCTTACGATTTCGTTCGCTCCACGGCGCGAGACGCACGAAGATAGTCGCAACATTGCCAATGGCTGGGCGCTGAAAGCCGCCTACAGTTGCAAAAACCGCATAGGCCTCGCCATTATCAATATATTTCTGCAACAGGCTTTCCAGGCGGATCACATGTTCAGTCGTATAGGGAAAGGAAGCGCCCTCAGGCCCCGTGGTCGGGATGATGACCACGCCGCGGTCTTCAGTCGGCGCAAATTCCTTGGGCAATGCGTTGAACAGCACCACAGCGAAAAGCGACATGGCCGCCGATACGCCCATCACCAGCACCGGTGCGCGGAGCGCCTTATCCAGGGTCCAGCGCAACCCATCATTCATTGCAACGAAGAAGGGCTCTGTCATGCGCACCAGCAGGCTTTCGCCTTCATGCGCGCGCAGCAGCTTGGAACACATCATGGGCGTCAGCGTGAGCGCGATAAGCCCCGAGAATAAAACGGATGCCGCAAGCGCAATACCGAATTCAGTAAACAACCGCCCGGTATTCCCGCCCATGAAGGATAGCGGCAAGAAAACCGAAACCAGCACCAGGGTTGTCGCAATAACGGCGAAGGCGATTTCGCGTGATCCGAGCAAGGAAGCAAGCAAGGGGTCTTCGCCCAATTCGATGCGGCGATGGATGTTTTCCAACACCACAATGGCGTCATCCACCACCAGGCCGATGGCAAGCACCAGGCCAAGCAGCGTCAGCACATTCACCGAAAACCCAAAAACCGCCATCGGCAGGAAGGACGCCACGATGGAAACGGGAATGGCAACCGCGGGAATAATGGTGGCGCGCACCGAACGCAGGAACAGGAAGATCACCCCCACCACAAGGGCCAGCGCAATTATCAGCGCGTGCTCCACCTCATAGATGGATTGTGCGATGAATAGGCTTTCATCATAGCCAATGATGGCATCCACACCGGGCGGTAAGGTGGGCTTGATGCGTTCCATCTCAGCCTTCACACCATCGGCTACCGCCAAGGTATTGGCCGTGGATTGGCGTAGAATGCCAAGGCCGATGGAAGGCCGGCCATTGATGCGATAGCCGCCGCGCGTATCTTCCGCGCCAACCTCAACCCGCGCC
This sequence comes from Asaia bogorensis, assembly GCA_945874515.1. Taxonomy (GTDB): domain Bacteria; phylum Pseudomonadota; class Alphaproteobacteria; order Acetobacterales; family Acetobacteraceae; genus Neoroseomonas; species Neoroseomonas bogorensis_B. Next base: position 2,648 of record CAMCHA010000141.1, on the reverse strand, counting down.
ACTTCGCCCAGCAATACCTGCGCGCCGCCCGTTCCCCGCGCCACCACCACCTGCCGGAACTGGTCGGGCGTGCTCATCCGTGAATCGGTTCGCACCGTCAATTCTCGTGCGGTGCTTTCAATGCGCCCGCCAGGCAATTCCACATTCTCGCGCCGGATCGCGTCTTCCACATCCTGCACGGTCAAGCCACGCGCGGCGAGTGCTTGCCGATCCAGCCAGATACGCATGGAAAAGCGCCGTTCGCCCAGCACCAGCACTTGTGCGACACCTTCCACAATCGCGAGGCGATCCACGATGCGCCGGCGCGCGATATCGGTCAGATCAAGCGGTGACAGAGTTTCCGAATTCAGCGCAATCCACAAAATGGGCCGGCTATCGCCATCCACTTTTTGCACAATGGGCGTATCGGCCTGTTCCGGCAGGCGCGCCAGCGCACGTGCTACACGGTCACGCACATCATTGGCCGCACTATCCACATCGCGCGTCAGGCGGAATTCCAGCGTGATCTGGCTGCGTTCATCGCGCGATTGGGATTGGATGGCTTTGATCCCCTCAATCCCCGCAACCGCACCTTCCAGGATTTCCGTGATCTGATTATCCACCACGGGCGCGGAGGCACCGCGATAAGTGGTGACAATCTGGATGATTGGCGGATCAATCTTCGGGTATTCCCGGATCGGCATTTTAAAGAGTGATGCCACACCAAGCACGATCAGTATCAGGCTGATCACGGTTGCGAAGACCGGCCGTTTGATCGAGATATCGGAAAGGACCATGGGTTCAGTCCTGCTCAGCTTGTCGGACGCGTGATGGTTTCAATGATGCGCACCGGCGCATCTGGGCGCAAGCGTTGGATGCCGCGCACCACAACTTGCTCACCCGCCGCAACACCTTCGCGGATTTCAACCTCGCTCGGCAGACGAAGCCCCAGCTTCACTTCCTGGCGCTTCGCGCGGCCATCGCGGATCACATAGACGAAAGCACGGTCGCCCACCGGGTCTATCGCTTCTTCCGGGATTAACAGCGCGGTTGGCCGTTCTTCCAGCACCATTTCCACATTCAGGAACAGGCCCGGGCGCAGCGCTTCATCCGCATTATCGAATTCGCTGATCACGCGCATGCTGCGTGTGGCGGGGTCAATGCGCGTATCAATGATCGCGACCTGGCCATTGAAGCGGCGATCACCGTAAGCTGTGCTGCGCGCGGTGACCTGGCGCCCCAACTGCACCCGCGCCAGGAAAACCTCTGGCACGGAAAACTCCACGCGTACGCGCGAAACATCATCCAAGGTGGTGATCGCGACGCCTGGCTGAATCAACGCGCCCAGGCTTACTTGCCGCAGGCCAACACGCCCGCTGAAGGGGGCGGTCACGCGCAATTCTTCAAGCTTTGCTTCGGATTGGCGCACGCGGCCTTCCGCCTGGCGCGCCACCGATTCCAGCGTATCCAGCCGCTGTGCCGCAATGGTCTGGCCAGCCTGCAAGCCGCGGGCGCGCCCTAACTGATTGCGCGCATCGTCCAAAAGCGCGCGCGCCTGATCAAGCTCCGCCGAAACCGCGCCGGAATCGAGTTCTACTAGGGTTTCACCCGCCTGAACCTTCTGGCCTTCGGTGAAGCGGATATGGGTGACAATGCCGACGATCTTGCCGGTGATGGTGACAGCTTCGCGCGCGCGCACCGTGCCGATGCTTTCAACCTTATCCACCACCATGCCGCTACGCACCGGCTGCACCACAACGCCAATGGGGCCAGATGGCCCACCGCGCGCGGGCGCCTGGCTGGTCCCGGATTGCAGCCCAACCAATTCCAAAGGCTTGGGTAGCCCCCATTCTTCTGCCTTGAAGTGCCAAGCCGCGCCGGCGCCGGCGATCAGCGCCAAAAGGCCTAGCTGCGTAATCGTGCGCATATCATTCCAACCCAAGCCGCCCCGCAGGACCGGCACCATGGCAGAGCGAAACCGCAAAACCGGCCCCGGACCGCGGGAAAGAGCCGGGCGAGATCGCCAAGCTCGGAAAGGCTTCTGCCGCGCCCGAAAGGCCGCGGCAAGTTTAACTTTTGTTAGATATGGGGCTGCCCCTCGCCCGGCGCCACCCTGATGCAGCGCGCTTGCCGCCCTGGGACAATCTGGCGCAGTGGCGGGACGCCGGTATGGCAGCCTTCAATCACCTCCACACAACGGGGCGCGAAGGCGCAGCCCGTGGGCACCTTGTCCAGCATGGGCGGGGCGCCGGGGATGGTGGTCAGGCGCTTGCCACGCATGCCGGCATGCACCGTCGCCCCCAGCAGGCCCTTGGCATAGGGGTGCAAGGGGCCGGCCATCAGCGCGCCGACAGGGCCTTCTTCCACCACTTTGCCGGCATACATCACCGCCACCCGGTCAGCGATTTCGCCCGCAACGCCAAGGTCATGGGTCACGAACACCACCCCCATGCCAAGCTGTTCCTGCAAGGAACGCAGCAGCAGCAGCACCTGGATTTGCACCGTGGCATCCAAGGCCGTGGTCGGTTCATCCGCCAGCAGCAGCTTGGGCCGGCAGGCCAGCGCCACCGCAATCATGGCGCGCTGACGAAGCCCGCCCGATAATTCATGCGGATAGGCCGAAAGCCGGCGCTTGGCCGAGGGGATTTGCACCAATTCCAGCAATTCCA
>CAMCHA010000140.1 GCA_945874515.1 Asaia bogorensis | reverse complement strand
TGGCCAGCCCCAGCAAGACCAGCCCCTTCGTGAATGGCGAACCGCGCTTCGTGGAAGACAAAGCCGGCCCCCCTTCCCGCGCCTACCTTAAATTATGGGAAGGCCTGACCCGGCTTGGCCGCCATCCCGGCCCGGGCGACAGTTGCCTCGACCTTGGCGCCGCCCCCGGCGGTTGGACCTGGGTGCTTGCGCAGCTCGGCGCAGAGGTCACGGCGGTTGATAAGGCGCCACTCGACCCGGCCATTGCTGCCCACCCCGGCGTTAATTTCCGGCCAGAGAGCGCTTTCGCCCTGGACCCCCGGCAAGAATCGCCGGTCACCTGGCTGTTCAGCGATGTCATCTGTTACCCAGCGCGGCTTTTGGGCCTGGTGCGCCGCTGGATTGAGGCGGAAAAGGCCGACAATATCTTTTGCACCATCAAATTTCAGGGCGAAACGGACCACGCCATCATCGCAGAATTTCAGCAAATTCAAAGATCTACGTTGTTCCATGCCGCGCATAACAAGCATGAAGTGACCTTCGCGCGCCTGGCACCCTGAATTTTTCGGAGCCGCGCGCCAAAGCTGGCACGGCTTCTGCAATAGCCCAGGTGTACCAAAACGGTGCCGCCGACCAAAACGTCGGCGCCAACCAAAACGGGGTTGCGACGATGTTGGTGGTTCCGGAAAAGTCTTTGACAGCTCCTCAGGAGGTCCGGGCCCGCCGCATGCAGAGCACGCAAGACGCGGCTCGGCTTGACGTCGCAGGGGGGCGAAAAGAATTCGCGCCCATGCTGCAAGAATTGCGGCACAGCCCGGCAAGAACTGCCGGTCCGGGGACACCCACGGGCAACACGCTCGCTGCCATGCTCCAGCGGATGGATACGGACCAAGATGGCCGAATTTCTCCGCTGGAGCTGAGGGCTACTGCGAAGCGCGCCTATCAGGTGCCGGAACGCTCAAAAGTCTGATTCTTCCGCATCCCGCCGGCCTGATCCTATAAGGGGATCATGTCGCAAGCCAAAATCGCCCAATTCGGCGCAACCGCCATACTCATGCGCGTGCTGCGGGCTTCCGCTTCCGATCGCATTGCCCTGACCAGCGCGGGCTGCGCCTTCTATGCCATGCTGGCGCTGTTTCCCGGCATTTTCCTGCTGATCTCGCTCTACGGCATGGTGTTCGACGCGGCGGCAGTAGAGCCGCAGCTTGAAGTGCTGCGCGAATTGGTGCCCGAAGACACTTTTGAGATGATCGCAACACGGGTGCATGATCTGGTGGAAGCGCCACGCCCCCGCCTGGAATGGAGCGCGATACTCAGCGCCTGCATCGCGATATGGAGTGCTTCTGCCGGCACGCGTGCGACCATCGGCGCGCTGAACATGGCGCATCATGTGGAAGAAACACGGCCCTTCTTTCGCTATCACGCTTTGGCCATTGGGCTGACGCTGGCGGCAACCTTGGCCGCTGTGATTGCGATTGCGGCGTTGGTCGCCTTGCCAGGCATTTTTGCGTTGATCGGCTTGCCCGCGCTGCAAGCGCTTTCGCTGCGCGGACTTTCGCTGCTGACGCTGTTGTTGCTGATTGGGCTTTCGCTGCTGGCCGTGTATCGGCTGGGGCCGGCATCACGCCGCCTGCCGATCCGCCGCATCCTGCCAGGCGTTTTCATGGCAACGCTGCTATGGGCTTTGGGGTCCGCGGCCTTCAGCCTTTATGTGGCAGACTTCGCAACCTATGACGCCATGTATGGCCCGCTTGGCGCCACGGTCGGCCTGCTGATGTGGTTCTATGTCAGCGTTTATGTCGTGCTGCTGGGTGCCGAGTTGAACGTGGCCTTGGCGACGCAAGCCGGGGCGTGGTGACAGCGGCGCGCCGCCGGGCCAGAATCGCGGCGGAGGCCCCGCATGACCCAGACCACCATCAGCGCCATCACCATTCACTGCGTGGATGCGCCGATTGATCCACCGCTGCGCAATAGCCTGAATGTCATTCCCCGCGCGCCCTTGGTGATTGCGGAAGTCACCACCAAGGATGGCGCCACCGGCACGGCCTATGTCTTTCCCTATACGCGCGCCGCACTTGGGCCGACGGCGTCACTTGCGCGTTCGATTGGTGAGGGGCTGATTGGCCGGCCATTGGCGCCAACATCGCTCTGGCGCGAATTGCATGACGGGTTTCGCATCCTGGGCAGTGAAGGGCTCGTGCAGATCGCGCTTTCGCTCCTGGATATGGCGCTTTGGGATGCGCTTTCCCGCCGCGCAGGGCTGCCGCTTTACGCCATGCTGGGCGCCGAGGCGCGGCCCATGCCGATATACGCCTCGCTCCGCGGATGGGGGCCGGCGATGCTCTCGGAAGAAGCCGGCCAGGCGGTGGCGCGGCTTGGCGCGCGGGCGGTGAAATTCAAACTCGGCCACCCAAAGCTTGAAGATGATCTGGCGACGGTGCGCGCGGTGCGCGGTGTGGTGGGCGATGATGTCGCGATCTTCGTGGATTACAATCAGGCGCTGACGCTGCCGGAAGCGGAACGGCGCGGGCGCGCTTTGCAGGCGCTTGATGTGCGCTGGCTGGAAGAACCGCTGCCGGTGCAAGATGATGCCGGCATGGCGGCATTGGCCACACGGCTCGACATCCCGATCCAGGGTGGGGAGAATTGGTGGGGCCCCGCCGGCATGCAGCGCGCCTTGGCGGCTGGCGCCTGCGATTTCTGTATGCCGGATGCGATGAAGATTGGTGGCGTGACAGGGTGGCTCCGCGCCGCTGCCATGGCGGCAGCGCAGCGGGTGCCAATGTCATCGCATATCTTTGTCGAAGTCAGCGCGCATTTGCTGCAAGCGACGCCCACCGCGCATTATTTGGAACATCTGGATATCGCTGCACCCTTACTGCGACAGGCTTTGGTGGTGCGGGATGGTATGGCATTGGTATCCGATGCGCCGGGGCTTGGGCTTGAATGGGATGCGGCGGCGTTACGGCATTTCGCCGTGGAGTGATTCCGTCAAAACGCCATCACGCTGCCTGCGCCAAGGTCGGCGCGCTGTCGGCAACCGTTGTCCGATGCAGATCGCGCGGCTTATCCGCCGGGTAGCGCCGCGCGCGGTGCATGGTCACGCGGTTATCCCACATCACCAGATCATGCGCGCGCCAGACATGGGCATGGACGAATTCGCGCTGGGTCGCGTGTTCCGTCAGATCACGCAGCATGGCGCGGGCTTCGGGCACCGGCAAGCCATGGATTTGTCCGGCATGGGCTGAAAGAAACAGCGAAAGCCGCCCAGTTTTCGGATGGCGGCGCACCAGGCGCTGCGGCACCGGCGCCCATTTTTGGCGTTCTTCTTCCGTGAAATCCGTGAAGCCCAAAATGCCGCGCGAAAATATCTGGCTGTGATCCGTGGTCATGTCACGGATTTCCGCCTTGGTCGCAGCGTCCAGCGCATCCCAGGCGGCGCGCATATCGGCGAATTCCGTATTGCCGCCCTCACCCGGAATCACACGAGCCGACAGCAGGGAATATTTCGCGGGCGTCGCCTTGAAGGATGAATCGCTGTGCCAGAGCATATTGCCTAGGCTGAACAGGCGCCGCCGATCATCGCGCGCCAGCACATTGGAATTCTTGTCGAGGTTGGAGATGTCATTCACCTCCATGGCAAGGCGCCGATCCGCAACCTTGGCGATATCGCCGGTGGCGGTTTCAAGCGGGCCGAAGTGGCGGCTGAAGGCCAATTGCTGTTCGTCATTGATGTCCTGGCCGTGAAAGACCAGCACACCGAAGCGATCCATGCCGGCATCAATGGCGGCGGCATCTGCTGCGCTGACGGGGTTTTTCAAATCAATGCCGGCAACCACGCCGACAAAATCGGGCCGCGCCGGATTGGCGGGGGTGATGGTGACACTCATCATTTCCTCCTCTGCGTGATGATCACGCCTTTTGGGGGATCATAGCGCGGAATTCGGCGCTTTGAAGCGGTTTGTGCGGCGTGGCCCGTTCATGCCAGAAAGCGACGATGTCCGATGCCCCAAAACGCCCGCGCCGCGCCGCCGGCCCGCCGCCCAATGCAGCGCGGCTGCGTGAAGCGGCGCTGGCCCACCTGGCGCGCTTCGCGGCGACCGAGGTAGGGCTCCGGCGCGTGTTGGAACGCCGCATCGCCCGCTGGGCCCGCGCTGCCGAGGCTGAGGGCCAGTCGCGGGAGGCGATTACCGCCAGCGCCGCCGCGCTATCGGCAGAGATCGCCGGCATCGCGAAAAGCCTGGTTGCCGCGGGCGCGGTGAATGATGCCGCTTTTGCCGAAAGCCGAGCCCGGCGCCTGACGCGTTCCGGCCATTCCCGCCGGGCCATCGCCGCGCACCTCGCCGCCAAAGGGATCGAGACCGAGACCGCCGCCGCCGCCCTGCCAGAAGGTGAGGAGACTGAGCTGCTGGCCGCGCTGGCCTTTTGTCGCCGTCGCCGGGTTGGGCCCTTTGCGCGCGTGACAGCGGATGCGCCGGCGCGGATGAAGGCGCTGGCGGCGCTGGCGCGTGGGGGCTTTGCCCAAGGTGTCGCGCGCCGCGCCTTGGCGATGGACCCGGCCGAGGCCGAAGAAATGCTGCTCGCAGGCCGGCGCGAATGAGTGATCAGACTGAGATCAAAGGACCGGTGGTCTTCACCCGGCATGGCGTGGCGCGCGGCATCCGCACTGCCCTTCCCTTGGTGATTGGCACCTTTCCGTTTGGGTTGGTGGTGGGGGTGATTTCCGACCAGAAGGGGCTTTCCTGGCTTGAAACCCTGCTGATGTCGGCGCTGGTTTTCGCCGGGTCTTCGCAATTGCTGGCCTTGGAGCTGTGGTCCGAGCCGGCGCCAATTATGGCCGCCACCATTGCCGCGATTGTGGTGAATATCCGCATGGCGCCGATGGGGGCGGCTTTGGCGCCTTGGCTCGACAAGCTGCGCGGGGTGAAGCTGTGGGGCAGCCTTGCCTTCATGGTCGATCACGCTTTCGCACTTTCCGCCGCCGAACAACGGCGCGGCGGGCGTGATGCCGGGTTTCTGCTGGGCATTGGTGTGACGCTTTGGTGCTTCTGGAATATCTCGGTCAGCCTTGGGCATATTCTGGGCTCGGCGGTGCGATTTCCGGCGGGGCATCCACTTTACTTTGCGGCCATCGCAACTTTTGTGGCGATTCTGGTGCCGCTTTGGCGCGGGGTGCGGCGGGATTTCTGGCCTTGGTTATTGGCGGGCGTGCTGGCGGTGCTGGCCTGGAAGCTGGGCCTCGGCGCGCCTTGGCCGCTGCTGATCGGTGCCTTTGCCGGCGCAGCGCTGGGTGCGTGGTTGGAACTGCGCCGGGAATGACCCTTCGCCCCGATGTGCTGCTTGCCATCATCGGCATGGCGGTGGCGACTTATCTGTGCCGCGCCGGGGGCTATGCGCTGTTTCGCGCGCTGCGCCCGCCGCGTTATGTGGAAGTGGTCTTGCAGCATCTGCCGGGGCCGATCTTCATGGCCTATGCCATGCCGGCCCTCGCGGCGCATGGCTGGAAGGGTTGGGTGGCGGCAGTGGCGGTGGTGGCGGTGCAGTATTTCTCGCGCAATCTGGCAGCGGCGATCCTGGTTGGGGTTGGCGCCATGGCGGGTCTCGGCGCGTTTGAAGCCTGGTACCTTGCGCGCTGAGGGCACACTTCCCCGTATTGGCGCACCGGGCATTCTGGTGCTGGTCATCATCGCGATCGGTACGATGATTGTACCGCTGGATACATCCGTGAATATCGCCTTTCCAGCGATTACCGAGCGTTTCGAACTTGGGCGCACCGGCATTCAATGGGTGGTGATCTGCTATGTGCTGACCTATGGCAGCCTGATGCTGGGCATTGGGCGGCTTGGCGATATCTTCGGCTATTTGCGCGTGTTTCGCCTGGGATTGGCCTGGAGCATTCTGGCCTTCATCCTTTGCGCCACGGCGGAAAATTACGCCTGGCTTTTGGCGGCGCGCGTGATGCAGGGCATCGGTGCGGCGCTCGTGATCGGCTGCGGCGCCGCGCTTGCAACGAGCCATTTCACCGAGGCTTTGCGCCCACGCATTCTGGGCTTTTACGCCTTTGGCTTTGCCGCGGGTGGCGGGCTTGGGCCACTGATTGGCGGCGTGCTGGTGGAGCATTTCGGCTGGTCGGCTGTCTATTGGTATCGTGCGCCGCTCGCGGCCTCTGCGCTGGGCTTGAGTGTGTTTCTGCGCGCCCCACCGCGCGCGGCAGAGCGTGAGCGTTTTGATCTGACTGGCGCGGTATTGATTACGGGCATGATGTGCTGCCTGCTGCTTGGCATCAATCGCGCGCCGGATATTGCAGTGGGCAATCCGCTATCCTTGGCGCTGGCCTTTGGGTTTTTGGTGCTGGGGTGGTGGTATGGTCGCCATGCTGGGCGCATTGCGCGGCCGGTGATTGCGCTACGCTATTTCCGAGACGCGGATTTCCTGTTTGCCTGTATTGCAACCGCCGTCGTGAATTTTGCCTGTTTCGCCGTGCTGCTGTTTCTGCCCTATTTGCTGCTGCATGGCGCGGCCTTGCCGGCGGGCTGGGGCGGCTTGGTGCTGGCGATTGGGCATTTGGCGGCGATGGCGGCTTCTCCCTTCGCCGGCGCCTTGCTGGCGCGCATCAGCGCGGCGCGGTTGGCGTTGATTGGGTCTGTGATGACCTCTGCCGGGCTTTGGCTGATTGGGGCGATTGGTGCTTCGGGCGGCGCAATTCCGTTGCTGGTTGCGGCGCTGGCGCTGCAAGGCATTGGGCTTGGGCTGTTTCAGGTGAGTGTGACGGATCTGCTGCTGGAACGCATGCCGCGTGAGGATCGTGGTGTCGCAGGTAGCCTTGCGCAGGTATCCCGCACCTTGGGCGTGGTGACCGCGGCTTCCTT
>CAMCHA010000139.1 GCA_945874515.1 Asaia bogorensis | reverse complement strand
ATTGGTGAAGCGAAGGAAGGTTGAATTATTCTGCCAGCGCGAAGGGGCGGATACGCGCCACCAAATCTTCGGCAGTATGCACCCCCCCAAGTGACGCGCCAATCCCCATGGCGGTCAGCGCCTGCGCTGTCCAGCTATTGCAGGTATTTAACAAGTGAAATCGCCCTGTCGCCGGGTAGAATAGGCTGAACGGATAGATGCCGCGCGCTGTCACTGCCGCGCGCCCCGCCCCGGCACGGTCAAAACTATCGCGCAGAAAATCCAGTAACCGGCTTAGGGCTTCCGCGTTCACGGCGAAGGACAGGATGGTGACATGCGGCCAAACCCGCGCCGGGTGATCCGCCAGGCCAGAAACATGCATCACCGCCGGCCCTGGAAAGGCAGCGCGCAGCGTGAGCCAAAGGCCGGCTTCCCGCGCTGGGTAGAATTCCGCGTCACCCCAGCCGAATTCGAAATAGCGTGCATGGGGGAAATCTGCGATTTCCGGGATGATGGCTTCTGGCACATCGGCGCGCGCGAGAGCGATTCCGCTATGCCAGCCATTGCTGAGCACCAGCACCCGAAACTGGTCGTCGCGGGCAAAGGCCAGCGCCGGGGCAAAAAGCAAAGCGCCAAGGAAGGCGCGGCGCTGGATCACGCCGGCAGCAGCACGCCTTGCACAACATGCACCACGCCATTGCTGGCCATCATATTGGGGCGGATGATGCTTGCCGAAGTACCGGAAGGCGCCTGGCCTGGGCGTGCCGCCTGAATACGCGGACTATCCGCCGTTCCGCCTACCACGCGAACTTCAACACCGCTCAACATGCGCACACGCCCGCCACGCGCCTGAATATCCGGCAAGCGCAGCCGCCCGCCCGCGATGAGGCTGAGCAACGCATCGTGTTCACCGCGGCGGATACGCTCAGGCGCGCCAGACCAGGCAAGGTTGGTTGGCGCGAGTACGGTGTAGATGCCTGGGCGGTCGAATAATTCCGAAGCAAGGCCGGAACTGCGAAGCGCGGCGCGGAAACTTGAGAGATCTGGATCAGCGCCGATGACGTCCATGAGGGGAGGGGTGCCACCCGGCGCGACCTGCGCGCAACCATTGAGCAATAGGGCAGCACCACCGACGGCGAACAGTGAACGACGCGAAAGCATCGGCGCTTCTCCTTCTAAATGGCCACGAATCGGACGGCTTTTCATGCCCTCTTTTGGGGCCGTGCGCAGGTTGGGGCAAGCCCCTATACGCGCTACGGGACTGGCATCAGGATAATGGTGACGGTGCGCGCTGGAGGTTCGGCTGCCCGGACCGTGGGGCTATATTGGGCGCTGCGCGCTTCCGCACGCTGCCTTTCGGCCCCAACTCCCTTGGAGGCCATGGCGTTATGCACCGCGCGCGCCCTTTGTGCAGCAAGCTGGATGGAAGTGCTGGCACCGCCTTCCTGCCCCGCATGGCCCAGGATGCAGATGTTTCGATCCGGTTCCGCCAAGGCCGCTTCGATCGCGGCGCTAAGGGGGGAACGCGCGGCTTCGGTGATGGTGGCGCTGCCGCGCGGGAAGGCGATGGAAAACACATCATCTTCCAGCCTTTCGGCGCCCACGCAGGAAAAGCCGCGTGGCTGGGCCAGGGCTGGCAGGGCTATCAAAGCGATGCCCAGTGCAAACAATAAAGGGTGCTTCATGCCGGCAGCAGTATCTCGGCCGTGCGCAGTTTTTCGATCAGCGCCGCCGCATTGGCCCGCGGGCAAGCGAGTGCCAGAGAGGTTTCCGTGATACTCGGCTGGGTGATGATCCAGGCGGCGGGCTCAACCTCCTGCGCGTCAATCGCCAAAACACCCATTTCAGTGCGCAGTCCGTAATCCGCGCCGCGGCGGACGGTTTTCACATTGGGCCGCACGCGGAAAACCTGGGCGCCGCCTGCTTCTGCCGCGGGTGCGGCGCCGCGCGCCGCCAACAAATCATAGCCACCGCGTTCGTAGCGATAATGTGTCAGGAAATTTTCCACCGCTTGCAGGAATTTTGGGTCCCGCGACCATTCGCCGATGCGTTGGCCGAGCAAGGAAGCGCGTTGCGTCAACGCATATTTCGCCGCAGCCGAGCCATCCTGCCGCGGCAGAGGCTTACGGAACTCGGCGTCATGAAAAGCGCGTTCGGTCAGCAGGCCGATGAAATCAACGCCCATCGCCGCATGCATGCCGTAAGCGATATGAACTGAATTGGGTGCCTCGGCCAAAGCATCATGATACCAGCCGCGCGGCAGATACAGCAGATCGCCCTTTTTCAGATGCGCCTTGAAGCGCAGCGCGCCCTTGGATTTTTCGTGAAATTCCTGCGGCTGGCCGCGAAAGATCGCATGCGGCACCGGCCATTCGGCGCGGCCTTCCCAGATGTTCCAGATCTTCTCCCCTTCCACCTGCACGGCCCAGACATCATGCGTGTCGTAATGCGCGTGAAACGCCTTATGGCTCTGCCATGAAATATAGACATTGCCCTGCGCCTTACCGAGGCCAGCGCCTTCCAAGGCATTCGAAACACCAGCGAGGCCAGGTGTCAGGCTATCCACATCATTCATCACCACGGAAGCACCGCGCGCCACCCATTCCTGCACCTTGGCGGCAATGGGTTGCAGCGTGGTGGTGCCATCACGCGACATGGCGCTTTGGCTATATTGCGCGGGCGGGATCGTGGTGCTGTCCAGCACCACCTTCAGACTATGTTCCGACCAGATATGGGTCATGCCAAGCAGGCGATTGATGCCGGCCCAGTCCAAAACACCCGCGAATTTTTCCGCAGCCCCCGGCAAATGCAGCGGTTGCTGGTCGTAATATTCGGCAAAGAAGCGTTCCGGCGGCATCGGCGCCAGGATATCGGCCAGGGTCATGCTCATGCGCCCTTATACCAGAGGAAACGGGGCCTGGGCGAGGCCCGGCCCTGGACGCGGCGCGGGGAATCGGGCGCAATCACCCTGGAAATCATGGGGTGACGCAATGAGGCTTTGGTACCAATCCCTGACAAGGCCGGATGCCTGGCCGACCTATGCCAAGGCACTGCGGCGCGTGCTTGATGCGGGCGCCGATCCGGGCACGGAAATCGCCATTCATGGCATCGAAAAGCGCGGCGGCATTGGCGACCAATATCGCTATCTGGAATTCATCGAAACCGGTGAGGTGCTGGAAAACGTGGCGCGCGCCGAGGCCGAGGGCTTCGATGCCGTCTTGCTTGGCAATATCGTGGACCCTGGGCTTCGGATTGCGCGTGAAATCGCCGGCATCCCGGTGCTTGGACTATGCGAAACCGCGCTGCTGACTGCCTGCCAGATGGGTGCTTCCATCGGCATTGTCTTCTCAAACGACAAACACGAAGCGCGCGTGGCGGAGAATATCCGTGGCTATGGCCTGGCCGGGCGGGTGGCCGCCACGGCGCGGATGGAGGTGGCAAAGCTGACCGATCTGGAAGCCGCTTTTTCGCCAGGCCCCGTGCGCGATTCCGTGCTGGCGCAATTCCACAAGGCCGCCGAGGATTGCGTGGCGCGCGGCGCAGAAGTGGTGATCCCGGCCGTTGGTGTGGCCATGGTGCTGCTGTTTGAAGCGGGCGTGCATGAAACCGCGCGCGGTGCGCCGGTGCTGTGCGGGCCTTTGGCGCTGGTGCAGCAGGGCCAGGCGGCGGTGAAGCTAAAGCACGCCATGGGTGGGCGTTTCACCAGCCGCCGCGGTGCCTATGGCCAACCGCCGCCGGCGCAGATTGCGGAACTGCGCCGGTATTACGGGGGTGTTTATCCGGGGGTGAAGGAATAGCGCGCTTCAATGCCCCGCAATGATCGCATCAGCGATTTTTTCCGCCACCATCAGCGTCGGGAAATTCGTATTGGCGCAGGGCACCACCGGGAAGATTGAAGCATCTACCACGCGTAGCCCCTCAATCCCCTTCACCCGGCCATTGCTATCCACCACCGACATCGGGTCTTCCGGCCGGCCCATGCGGCAGGAACAGGACGCATGCCAAACACCGATCGTTGCCTTGCGGATGAAGGCTTCCAAAGCCGCATCATCCGTCATCACCTGATCAATCCGGAAACCCTCCACCACGAAGCGATCAATGAAATAGCTCCGCAGGAAGGCAGGCCCATCAAGCACCAGGCTGATCATCTTGGTCAGCATGCGGTTCTTATCGCTCACCACGCCAAGCTTGCGCACGCGGTCGCTATAACTTGCCGGGAAGTGATCCGCGGTCACCTTACCCAGCTCATCACTCATCTGGATCGCGGCCATCATGCGAAAACCGCTCATTAAGCGGTCAAGATCGCGCTTGTCTGACAGAAGGTTGAATTCAACAATCGGCTCATCACGCCAATTGCTGGACGCGAGTTTCAACTGCCCGCTTTCCGAATAGGTCTTGTTCACCCATAGCAGCATGGAAGCCACTTGCTCCCCCACCGCATGCCAGGCGGATTTGCTGACGACGGCCGCGAACATGTCACCCGCCGGCACGCCTTCCATCTGGGATGAATAACGCAGCCCGAGCAGGATATGCCGGCGGGTTTGGTTATCCACCCGCGCACCGCGCTTCAGGAAGGAAGACAGCGCAATGGAAGGATGATCCATCAAGCCCTGGCCCACCCCTGGCAGGGCCATGCGCACCGGAATGCCCAAATCGCGCAAATGCCCCACGGGGCCGATGCCCGAACGCAGCAGATGCGCGGGGGAATGAATGGCGCCGCAGGATAGGATGATTTCGCGCCCCATGAAGCGCTGTTCCTGCCCGCGCACCAAAGCCACAACGCCAACGCAGCGCTGGTCTTCGAAGATCAATTCCTTGACCTGGGTTTCGCAGGAAATCGTCAGATTTTCCCGCGCGCGGGTTTCGCGGTCCAGATAGCCCATAGCGGCTGAGACGCGCTGTTCTTCCGCATTGGAAATGGTGATCGGGAAATAGCCATCCTCGAAAAACCCATTCTGGTCTTCCAAAGCCTTGAAGCCGGCAGCCGAGAAAGATTTTGCCGCTGCCTTGGCGTGGTTATTCCATTTCTCGGGCTTGATGCGGCGCACTTTGATGCGCCCATCCTTGCCGTGGAAGGGCCCGTCGTAATCAAGGTCATGCTCAACCTTCTTGAAATACGGCAGCACCGCATCCCAATTCCAGCCCTCCGCACCGCGCGCTTCCCATTCATTGTAATCCGTGGGCGCGCCGCGATTGGCCATCTGGCCATTGATGGAAGAACCGCCACCCAAAACCCGCGCCTGTTCGTATTTGCGCAAGGGTGGGCGTTCCTGCGGATTGTTGTGGGAAACGATTTGCGTATGCACACGCAATTCGGTCCAATGAAAACGCGGGTCGAAATAGGCCGTGCCAGGGTAGCTGTCGCGGATTTCCTTCGCTTCCTCACCGGGCGGCGCATCAGGCCCCGCCTCACACAGCAGCACCTTATGGCCGCTGCGGGCAGAAAGCCGATGCGCCAGCACGGACCCGGCAGAACCACCGCCAACAATGATCGTATCGAACATCACGCTGCGCTTCCTCTTGTTCTTTTCAAGCTTGGGGTATCATCCGGCCAAGTGGCCGGCCACCACAAATATGCACGTGAAAATGCGGCACTTCCTGCCCGGCCTGCACGCCCATATTCATCAGCACGCGATAGCCATCAGCTTCCAGCCCCAAGCCCTTCGCCACCTGGCCCACCGCACGCCAAAAGCCGGTGATTTCATCCGCGCTGGCGAGCGCGCTGAAATCAGCGATCGAGACATATTTCCCCTTCGGGATCACCAGCACATGCACCGGCGCCTGGGGGGCGATGTCGTGAAAGGCGAGCACATGATCATCCTCATGCACCTTTTTCGCCGGAATCTCGCCGCGCAGGATGCGCGCGAAGATATTGCTGTCATCATAGGGGCCAAGGCCATTGACCGGCATGGTTTCGCTTCCCTCGCGTAAATTACCTAGGCCCACCATGCCATGCGCGGCCAGGATTGGAAGCCCATTCAGCCTGAACCGAGCCAAGCCGCCGCGGCCTGATCCGCGCCGCTCGGCAAAGGCGCGGCGCGGTTCCCCATCCAGGCCAGGATATCGCCGGCCACCGCAGCACCGCCCAAATCGCGAAGCAGCATGTGATGCCCTTCCGGGTAGAAGGCCACGCGCTGCGCCGCGCGGTGGGGCAATTGGGCCAAGGCAGCGCGAATCGGCGCGGGCGGCACCAATTCATCCTTCGCGCCGTAAAGGACCAAAGCGGGGGCGGTGAAGCGCGGCAGGGCGGCGGTTGCTGTATCCATCAGATCAACCAAACCCGCCACTGCGTCCACACGCGTCTGCTTCAGCAGCTTGGGGTCACTGGACCAGCGGCGCCAGGCTTCCAGATTATCCGTCGGGCGAAACAGCGGCGCGCTGGACGAAAGCGCCAGCCCTGGCACCAGCGCCGCCATGACATCCAGAGTCCAGCGCGCAGGCCAACCAAGGCTGTTTCGCCCACGCAAGGCAGGGGCGGAAAGCACAAGGCCATCCGCTATGGGGGCCTTGCTGCCGGCCAGCACCAGCACCGCGCCGCCCATGCTTTCGCCCAGCATATAAAGCGGCAGCCCGGGATGGCGGGCACGGATCAACCCTGCGGCACTAATCGCATCCTGCGCCAGAGTCTCATGCCCCGGCCAAACCCCGCGCGGGGCGGTGCCGCCAAAGCCGCGCTGGTCATAGGCGTAAAGCGCCACCCCCGCCCCGGTGAACCAGGGCGCGGCATCTTCGGCATAGGAACGGCCGTATTCATTCATGCCATGCAAAGCGAGCATCACCGCACGCGGTGGCCCTTCCGGCTGCCAGGCATGCAAGGGCAGCCGCACGCCATCGGCCATGACCAGCGCATCATCCCTGAGCGCGGGCATGGTCACCACCGGCCCCATGGG